>JBCDGX010000055.1:0-14580 GCA_038750805.1 Myxococcota bacterium | reverse complement strand
CTTCGGCCATGGCTCTGGGCTTGCTGCGAGGACGCGTACCTTCGTGAGGGGGCACGTCCCGCGGCCCCGCCCGGCGAGCTGGAGGGGACCGCGAGGGGTGAGCAGGAGGCGGGGCGTGCTTGTAGGGGGCACCCACCCCCTCCCTCCGACGTGCGCGGCGGGTGGCGTTCAGGCTGCGGCGAGCGAGGGAGGCGCCGTGGCGGCGAAGGTGGGGCGGGCTGCGAGGCGGGTGGCGTAGGCGGCGAGGGGGTGCCGGCGGCTCAGGGCCTCGGCGCTCTCGGGGGCGTTGCCGAGGTAGGCGAGGATCGGTCCGAGGTAGGCGTCGACGAGGGTGAAGTCGTTCCCGCCGAAGGCGCCTGCGGCGAGGCCCTCGGTGAGCACGTCGAGCTTGGCGTCGAGCTCCGGGAGCATGGCCTCGATGGCGTTCCGATCCGGTCCGGCCTCGCCGGCGAAGAGGGTGGCGAAGAGGTACTTCCGGACGAGGAAGGGCTCGAGGCTCGTCCGCACCATCGAGACCCATTGCTCCGCCAGCCAGCGCGCGGGCCCGCAAGCCGGCATCAGCGCGGGGCCCTCGAAGGTCGCGTCCACGTAGGCGCAGATGGCCCGGGACTCGCCGAGCACGACGTCGCCGTGGCGCATGACGGGGACCTTCCCGAGGGGGTGGATGGCCTTCACGGCCGGGTCCTGCGGCGGCGTCGGGACGAGCGTGTGGGGAACGCCCTTCTCCGCGATGGCGAAACGCGTCGCCCACACGTAGTTGCTCTCCGGGAGGCCGAGGATCTCGAGGGTGCTCATGGTCGTTCCTTTCCGGGCCCCTTGGCCCGCGACCCGATGACGCCGTCGCCTCCGCGCTTTCGACCGGGCTGCTCGAAAAGAGGCCGCGCGCCACCCAGGGGGCGGCTCCGGGGCGTCGAGAACGCGGCCACGCCGCGCTGTTGCCTCTCGCAGCGGCCTGCTAGACCGCCGCCGATGCGCACCGAGCACGAGGGGCCGTCCCGGCCCGGCTCCGATCCCGCGGCGGCGCGGCTACGAGCGCTCGTCATCGGGACGCTCGCGCTCGTCGTGCTCGCGTCGGCGGCCTTCGCCCATGGCGCCGCCCGGCGCGCCCGCGCTTCGCGTGCCCAGCCCGCTCGCGCCGCCCTCGTGCGCGCCACCGGGCTCCCGGACCTGGCCCTCAGCTCGACGGCCCGCTGGCTCCGCCACCCGAGCCAGAGCGAGCGCGGCGCGGCGACGCAGGACCTCCCCGGCGCGCTCGACACCGATCCCGCCGGGGCGCTCCTCGGCCCGCCCTTTCCGCCGGAGGGCGAATGAGGCGCGGGCTCGCGCTCCTCGTCTACGCCCTCGGCTCCCTCCGTCGCCGCGCGCGGCGGAGCGTCGCGCTGGCGCTCGGGCTGGCGCTCGCGACGGGGCTCTACGCGAGCGCGGTCTTTCTCGCCGACGCGCTCCGCGCCGAGTACCGCGCCAACCTCGACGCCGCTCCCGACCTGACGGTGCAGCGCCTGGTGGCCGGGCGCCCGGCGCTCGTCCCGGAGGACGCGCTCACCGACCTCGAGGCGCTCCCCGGCGTCCGCTCCGTGCGCCCGCGGCTCTGGGGTTACCTCTTCGTCGAGGCCATCGAGGCCAACGTGGTGGTCGCGGCGGTGGAGGCGGGCCCGGAGCTCGCGCCCGCGCTCGCGACCGGCGAGCCCCTCGGCCCGGCGGACGCGCTGGGCGACGAACGTCCGGCGCTCGTCGGCCCCGTGCTCGCCGAGCGCCTCGCGCTCTTCCCCGGCGACGGTCTCGCGATCCCCGACGCGCGTGGCGAGCTCGTGCTGCTCCGGGTGCGGGGGGTCTTCGACCCCGCGACCGCGCTCCAGGCCGCGGACCTCGTCCTCGTGCACGAGGCCACCGCCCGGCGGCTCCTCGGTGTGCCCGAAGGCGAGGTCACGGACCTGGCCATCGCGCTCGCCGCGCCGGAGGAGGCGCCCGTGGTCAGCGCCGCCGTCGCCGAGCGTCTGCCCATGAGCCGCGTCGTCGATCGCGTCGCGCTCGAGCGCGCCTACGAGCTGACCTTCGACGGTCGCGCGGGGCTCGTGGCCGCGCTCCTCCTCCCCATGCTCGCGGCGCTCCTGCTCATGGCCTGGGATCGCTTCAGCGGCCTCGGCGAGAGCGAGCGTCGGGAGATCGGCGTGCTCAAGGCCATCGGCTGGGGCACCGGGGACGTGCTCCTCGCGCGCCTCGTCGAGGCGCTCGTCGTGACCGCCGGCGGCGTGAGCCTCGGTCTGCTCGCGGCCTATGGCTACGCCTTCCTGCTCGGGGCGCCGGGCATGAGCGGCGCGCTCTTCGGCTGGAGCACGCTCTACCCGGAGCCCGAGCTCGCCCCGGCCACGTCCCTCGCGCAGCTCTTCTCGCTCGCGGGGCTGGTGGTCGGGCCGCTCGTCGCGGTGGCGCTCGTCCCGGCCTGGCGCGCGAGCATGCTCGACCCGGACGAGGTGATCCGTGGCGGATGAGGCGCTCGGCTGCACGGACCTCGTGAAGCGCTATCGCGACGGCGACCAGCGCATCGCGGCCGTCGACGGCGTGAACTTCTCCATGCCGCCGGGACAGCTCTGGGCCCTCGAGGGCCCGAGCGGCTCCGGGAAGACGACGCTTCTCTTGGCGCTAGGCGGGCTCCTCGCGCCGACGAGCGGCGACGTCCGCGTGGCCGGGCGCTCGACGGTCGGGCTCCGGGACCACCACCGGACGCGCTGGCGGCGCGCGAAGGTGGGCTTCGTCTTTCAGGAGCTCCAGCTCGTCCGGGGCATGACGCTCCTCGAGAACGTGCTCCTCCCCCGGGTGCCCGAAGGCGGCGCGACGGGCGAGGAGCGGGACCGGGCCCTCGCGCTCCTCGAGCGCTTCGGCGTGGCGGAGAAGGCGGGGACGCAGGTCGAGCGCCTCAGTGGAGGAGAGCGCCAGCGCGGGGCCCTCGCCCGGGCGATGCTCCACGCGCCGCCGGTGCTGCTCCTCGACGAGCCGACGGCCCACGTCGACGCGGAGAACGCGGCGCGCATCGTCGGCCTCCTCGAGGAGCTCAAGGGGGGAGGCCCGGCGATCCTCGTGACGACGCACGACCCGCGGCTCGCCGAGCACGCCGCCGTCGACCGGCGCCTCGTGATGCGCGACGGGAAGCTCGCGTCCGCGGCCCTCTAGGGGCGGCTGCGACGAGATGCCGCACTGGCGCAGGCCGCGCCGGCGCCGAATGCTCTCTGCGAGTGATGGAGGAGCTCGCCCTCACGAACCTCGCCCGGCCGTGGATCCTCGCGCGCCTGCTGACCGGCCTCGCCGCCGCCGGGCTGACCCTCTACGCGCTCCGTCACGCGCTCCGGGTGCTGCGCTTCTGGCGCCTCGGCGAGACGAGCGAGGGGCAGCTCGCCCTCGAGCGCCGGGCGGAGCTCGTGGCGGCGCTGGTGCAGGCGGGGCTCGCGCTCGCCGTGCTGGGCCTCGCGATCCTCACCCTGGGCGCGGACCGGAGCGCCGCGTCGATCCGTGGGGCCATGTGCGCCTACGGCGTGCTGGCCTCGTCGCCGCTCGGCTTCCTCGCGCTCGCCTCGGGGCTCGGGACGGCGCTCCTCGCGGCGCTCTGGGTCGTCTTCCATCGGCTGGACCTCCGCCTCGAGCGCCCGACGCTGACGCGCCGGAAGTTCCTCGCGCTCCTCGTCCTCGCGCCGCTGCTCGCCGTGGACCAGGCCGTCTTCGTCGCCTTCGCCCTCGACCTCGACTTCGGCGTCGTGGCCACGTGCTGCTCGACGGGGCTCGACGCGGGCGGCGACGCCGTGCGTGGCGCCAGCGCCGGGGGTCGCGCGGGACTCTTCGGGGCCGCGCTCGCCCTGGCCGCCGGGGCGGCGCTCGCTCTCTTCTGGCTCCGCCGCCGACCCGCGGGCGCGGCGGCGTGGACGGCCGCGGGGCTCAGCCTCGCCGCGCTCGTCGCGATGCTGCCGGCGGCCGTCGGCTACGTCGCTCCCCACGCCTACGGGACCCCGAGGCATCTCTGTCCCTTCTGTCTGCTCCAGGCCGAGGCGGGCTATCTCGGCTGGGGCCTTTTCGGCGGGCTCTTCGCGGGCGCGGCCTTCGGCCTCGGCGTGGCCCTCGTGGAGACGCAACGAGCCTCGAGCCTCGAGCCAGCGGCGGTGAGCGGGCTCCAGCGGGACCTCGGGACGCGCGGCGCCATCGCCTGGGCCACGGTCTGCCTCCTCGCGGCGGCGCCCGTCGTGCGCTGGCTCGCGCTCACCGGCGGAGCGAGCCTCTTCCCATGACGCTGCGCTGGCTGCTCGCCTTGGCGTTCTTCGCCCTGGGCTGCGGCGGGGAGACGCACCCGCGCTGCGCCCAATGCGGAATGCTCGCCGACGTCGCGCCGCGCTGGGAGGCGCGGGTCGGCGAAGCGCGCTTCGACGCGCCGAAATGCCTTTTTCGCTGGGCCACGGCCGGGAGCCGGCCGCTCACGGACGCATTCGTCAAGGATTACTACGGTCAAGAGACCATCCCGGCACTCGAGGCGGTCTATGTGAGCGGATCGGACGTCCTCTCGCCCATGGGCGACGACCTGGTTCCGCTCCGCACGGAGGCCGAGGCTGAACGATTCGCGGCCGATCACGGGGGTGAAGTGCACCGATCGAGTGCGATCGATGCCCAACTCCTGTCCCGATTGCGCTAAGTTCCCGCCCCGTAACGGGGACATGTCGATGAAGCATCAACTCGCAGGCGCGTACCACTTCGAAACGTCCAGGAAGAACGAGATCTGGCTGACCCAGCCCATGGGCGGCGGGCAGGTCCTCGAGCTCACCTGGGGCGAGGCCATGGACCAGGCGCGGCGCATGGCCGCGTACCTGAAGACCCTCGATCTTCCGGCGCAGAGCCAGATTGCGCTCTTCTCCAAGAACTCGGCCTGGTGGATCATCAGCGACCTGGCCATCTGGATGGCGGGCCACGTGTCCGTGCCCATCTATCCGACGCTGAACGCGGAGACGATCCGCTACATCATCGAGCACTCCGAGGCGAAGGCGATCTTCATCGGCAAGCTCGACGGGTACGAGGCCATGGCGCCGGGCATCCCCGACGGCCTCCCGCGCATCACGACGCCGCTCTGCCCCGAGGGCATCGAGGGCGCGACCGTCTGGGACGACGTGATGACGGACCACGAGCCGCTCGAGGGCCAGACCGAGCGTGACCCGGGCGAGCTCGCGACCATCGTCTACACGTCCGGCTCCACCGGGAAGCCGAAGGGCGTGATGCACTCCTTCGGGACGATGACGGCGTCCGGCAGCGGCATCCTCCGGAGCATCGGCGGCGTCGACGCGAACGACCGCATGCTGAGCTACCTGCCCCTCGCGCACGTCTACGAGCGCGTGCTCGTCGAGACCACGACGCTGCTCCTGGGCTTCAAGGTGTACTTCGCGGAGAGCCTCGAGACCTTCCTCGCCGACCTCCAGCGCGCACGTCCGACCATCTTCGCGTCGGTGCCGCGGCTCTGGTCGAAGTTCCAGATGGGCGTCTTCAAGAAGATGCCGCCAAGCAAGCTGAACCTCTACCTGAAGATCCCGATCCTCAACGGCATCGTTCGGAAGAAGGTTCTCACGGGGCTCGGCCTCGACAGCGTGCGCAACGCGGCGAGCGCCTCGGCGCCGATCCCGGCGGCGCTCATCAAGTGGTACAACGACCTCGGCCTCGAGCTCCTCGAGGGCTACGGCATGAGCGAGAACATGGGGTACTCGCACGCCACGCGCCCCGGTCGCTCGCAGCCCGGCTACGTCGGTCAGCCCTACGACGACGTCGAGCACAAGCTCAGCGAAGAGGGCGAGATCCTCGTGAAGAGCCCGGGCACGATGCTCGGCTACTTCAAGAACGAGGAGGCCACGTCGGCCACGATGACCGAGGACGGGTTCCTCAAGACCGGCGACCGCGGCCTCATCGAGAGCGACGGCACGCTGAAGATCACCGGCCGCGTGAAGGAACTCTTCAAGACGAGCAAGGGCAAGTACGTCGCGCCCGCGCCCATCGAGAACAAGCTCATGAACCACCCCTCGGTGGAGCAGGCCTACGTCGGAGGCAACGGCCAGCCGCAGCCCTACGGCGTCGTGATGCTGAGCGAGGACGGCCGCGCGAGCCTCACGAACGGCGGAAAGGCGGACCTCGAGGAGAGCCTGAAGGCGCACCTCGCGGAGGTGAACCGGGGCCTCGACCACCACGAGCACCTGAAGTTCATCGCGGTCGAGGCCAACGAGTGGACCATCGAGAACGGGAAGCTCACGCCGACCATGAAGCTGAAGCGCGCCAAGATCGAGGACGCCTACTCGCCGAAGGAAGAGGAGTGGTACGGCTCCGGCGCGAAGGTCGTCTTCGGCTGAGCCGGTGCCCTTCTTCGAGCGCGACGGGGCCCGGCTGAGCTACGAGGTGCACGGCGAGGGCTCCGCCGTGCTCATGATCGCGCCGGGCGGCATGCGAAGCAGCATCGCCGCCTGGAAGCGGCTCCCCGTCGACCTCGTGGGGGCCGTCGCCGCGCGCCATCGCGCCGTGGTGATGGACCAGCGGAACGCCGGCGCGTCGACGGCGCCGGTGCGCGCGGGCGATGGCTGGGCGACCTACACGGACGACCAGCTCGCGCTCATGGACCACCTCGGCATCGAGCGCTTCGCGGTCGCGGGCATGTGCATCGGTGGGCCCTACGCCATCCGTCTCTGCCGCGCGGCGCCGGAGCGCGTGGGCCGGGCCGTGCTCTTCCAGCCCATCGGCCGCGAGGGGGACAACCGAGCCGCCTTTCATGCGCTGTTCGACGGCTGGGCGGACGAGCTCCGCGCGGCCCATCCCGAGGCGAGCGACGCGGACTGGGCGTCCTTCCGCGCCCAGATGTGGGATGGCGACGACCTGCTCTACGGCGCGAGCGAAGACGACGTGCGCGCGACCGAACAGCCGCTCCTCGTGCTGCGCGGCGACGACCTCTACCACCCCGCCGCCGTGAGCCGGCGAGTGGTGGAGCTCGCGCCGCGCGCCGAGCTGGTCGAGGAGTGGAGGGACCCGGCGCGCGGTGCGGAGGTGGCCGCAAAGCTGCTCTCCTTCCTCGCCGCGCCGTCATGACGGCGAGTCCCCTCCGCCCCATCGAGCGGGCGTTGCATGGTCGGTTCGAAGCCGGCTGCCGGTTCCGAGAATCGTGGTTTCGACCCTGGGTCGAGCCCCTCGTGTTCGTCCACGAGCCGGGCGCCCCCGCGCCGGGCTGAGCCGGCGGCGGGAGCCACGCGGGCCGCGTCACCGCGCTGGGCTTGCCTCCGCGCCGAAGGCCTGCCGGTGCTCACGGATGAACTCGGCGAGGGGCGTCGGCGCGGCGCCTCCGATGCGGTCCACGACGTCCGTCCGCGCGTGGAAGACGCCGCGCTTGTACTCGTCGGCCACCGCGCGGAGGTGCGCGATGAGCGAGGGCGTCATGGTCGGGATGGCGGCGAGCGCCTGGGCCCAGACCTCGCCGGAGAGGTCGACGTACTCGACGGGGCGCTCGAGCTCGGAGCTGAGCACCTCGGCGATCTCGGCCATGGAGCGAAGCTGGTCGCCCGTGAGGACGAGGCGCGCCCCGAGGTGCGGTTCCGGGTCGAGGAGGAGGTTCGCGACCACGCGGGCGATGTCGCGGGCCGCTACCGGCGCGTGCTTCTCGTCGCCGTAGGGCGCGTAGAGACGGCCCTCGGTGGCAATGGTCCCCCCGCCGAGGATCAGGAGGTTCTCCGAGAAGAAGGTCGGGCGAATGTGGATGGCTCCGACGTCGGCCCAGTCGAGGACCTTCTCGGCCAGCCAGTGCTGGCGTGCGAGCGGGCTGCTCGACGCCTCGAGGGCCGAGATCTGCGACATGTTGACGACGCCGCGGACCCCGGCCTCCCGCGCCGCCTCGGCGAAGAGCGACGTGGCGTCGACGAGGTCCTCCCGCGTCGGGGGGTAGCAGAAGTAGGCGCGATCCACCTCGGAGAGCGCCGAGCGCAGCGAGGCCAGGTCGAGGAAGTCGCCGCGGACGACCTCGGCGCCGTGGGCTTCGAGGCGCGCGGAGCGTTCGTCGAGCCTGCGCACGAAGGCGCGCACGGGGACGCCGCGCTCCCGGAGCTGGGCGACGAGGGGGGCGCCGGTCTTACCGGTGGCGCCGGTGACGAGAACGAGGGGCTGGTTCATGGAGAGTCCTTTGTTGTAGATGCAACTTTGAGAGACGAGAGCCGAAGGCCGAGCCTCTGGGGCAGGTGGCTCCAGCTTCAGAAGGGGAGGAGCGTGTCGAGGGCGCCGAGCGCTTCGGGGCCAAGCCGCTTCCGGGCCGCCTCCTGCGCCCGCTCCCAGGCCGGGATCGCGGCGCGGAGGCGGCCGCGGCCGGCGGGCGTGAGACCCAGCGCCATGGCGCGGCCTTCGCCGCTCGGGCGGCGCGCGATCCAGCCCCGGGACTCCAGCAGGCGGAGGTTTCGGCACAACGTCGACTTGTCGATCTCGAGGACGGCGCCGAGCTCGGCCGCGCTCGGCGCTTGCTCGTGCTCGATGGCCGCCAGGAGCACGAGCTGCGCCACCGTCAGCCCCTCGTCCCGGAGCGCGTCGTCGTAGAGGCGGGACACGACGCGGGCGAGGCGCCGGCTGCGAAAGGCCAGGCACTCGTTCGCGACGCGAGCGGCGGCGTCAGCGCTCTTCATGTGGTTGCATATGCAACCAAGCGAAGCAGCGTCAACCCCGAGGGGCTCGTTTCAGCGCCCTGCGGACGCTTACGCGCGGTGCTCGATCTCCGGGGGCGCCTTGAAAAAGGCGTTTCGCTCCGGGTCTTGGTACGTCGCGTAGTCGATGTCCCAGGGCGTGATGCGCTGCTCGCCGTCCTTCCACGCGAGGGTCATCGCCTTCGGCGTCACCTTCCGATAGCTCGACTTCTCCGGGAGGTCGCCGTTGGTCGCGCCGCCGGCGCTGAAGAGGGTGATCAGCTTCACGTCGTCGTCGTCGTAGGTGTTCGCGAAGCCGCTGAGCACCTTCTCGTGGCCGCGCACGAGCGTGTGGCAGCCCATGCGCTGGAGGAAGGCCGCCGCCTGAAGCCGCCCGAAGGGGAAGCGCGCCGATTGCTCCTGCAGCGCCGCCGGGATCACGTCCGCCGAGCTCGGGTCGCTCCACATCATCTGGAACCGAACGTCCGGGTCGTTCAGCGTCTCCATGCCGGTCCAGCGCTCCTTGAGCAGCAGATCCCGGGGAATCCCCGCGTGCACGAAGAGCGTCCGGTCGAAGATGAGCGTCGAGGGCATCGCCTCGAAGAGCCGCATGTAGTGGCGGAACACGTCGATGGGCAGGTGCGGCTTCAGCGTGTTGATCGCCTCCGCGGGCTTCACGCCGCCGAAGATCTGCCCTTTGTACTCGAGGTAGTACTCGTGGTTGCCGCGCAGCACGACCACGTGCTCCGGCGCCGTCACGAACATCTGGAGCACCGTGCGGAGCACGCCGTTGAGGCTGAAGAGGCCCCGGTCGATGTAGTCGCCGAGGAGCACGAGGAGCGGGCGCGGCGCGTTGGCCGGGTCCTGCTTGTAGGCCGTCACCTTCGCGAAGAAATCGGCCTGGAGCGTCGCCGCCTTCAGGCAGCTGTAGCAGCCGTGGAGGTCGCCGAGCACGGTCAGCTCGTAGCCGGCGCCGGGCTGCGGTGGATGCACGTACACGTGGCCGTCGAGGAAGGGCGGCGACTCCTTGAGCTCGTCGACGCGCTGCACGCCGGCGAGCTTGCCGGCCCCCGCGGCGCGCTGCTCCGCCCAGAGCTCGAGGACCCGGTCGAGGAGCCGCCGGTCCGCGTCGATCTGCTTCTGGATCTTCTCGGCGTCGCGCGAATAGTGGAACTCGAATTGATCGAAGAAGGGGTGCTTCTCCTGGGCGATCGGCCGTTCGATCGGGGCCTCGATGCTCGTGGCGCGGCCGGCGCCGTGGGTCACGAGCTCGACGCGTACGTCGTCCTCGAAGAGCGCGAGGAGCTCGTTCCGGAACTTCTGCTCCGCGGGATGAATCTGCCCGTCCGCGGCGATGAGCTGCTCCATGGCCTCGAGGAGCGTCTCCTGGCTCTCGCGGTCGAAGCCCTGGAAGTACTCGAAGCAGCGGAGCTTGAGCTTCGCGTGCACGAAGGCGTCCTGCTCCTCGTCCATCGCCACGGCCTCCGTGAAGAGGTCCGCCACGTGCCGGTCGACGTTCTCGAAGACCTCGTGGAAGTGCGTGGTGAAGCGGTCCGTGAGCTCCTTCAGGAGCGTGGGATCCGCGTTCGGCATACCGGCGCGGACGCGGCCCGCGACCAGCTTCCGGATGTACTCCCGGACGAACGCCTTCTCGGTCGGGTCGAAGTCGCCGTCGATGTACCCGAAGGTCGTCAGGTAGAAGATGATCGCCTGCATCTGGCGCTCGGCGACGTCCGGATCGTTCGAGAAACGGAGCATTGGCCGGATGGTATCCGAGGGCCCTCGCACCGCGCGCGCTTGCCGCGCCTATTGAAAGTCATTATCACCGCTTGGTGGCTATCGCGTCCCAGCCCCGAGGCCTTGGCGACCTGCCTACGGGCACCGTCGCTCGCGTCGTCCGCGTGGACGGTGCGCGCGCGATCCGCCTGCGCCTGATGGAGATGGGGCTCCTCCCCGGGACCACGGTGCGCGTCGTGCGCCGGGCGCCCCTCGGTGATCCCCTCGAGCTCCGCCTCCGGGGATTCTCCCTCTCGCTGCGGCGCGCGGATGCGAACGCCGTGCGCGTCGACGTGGAGGTTCCGAGCGTCCATGGCGCCCCGGCATCCGAGGCCGATGCGGCGGACGACGCCCCCGCCGCCCACGCGGCCGAGCGGTCCGCGCTCCCCGCCTGAGCCCATGAGCAGCCAGTCCCCGGCCCCACGCGCGATCCTGATCGCGGGCAACCCGAACGCGGGCAAGACCACCCTCTTCAACCAGCTCGCCGGCACGAAGGCGCGCACGGGGAACTACCCCGGCGTGACCGTCGATCGCCGGAGCGCGAAGGTGCGCCTCGGCGGTGACTCCGTCGAGCTCGTCGACGTTCCCGGCACCTATTCGCTGGCGGCGGCCTCGCCCGAGGAGCGCATCGCCGTCGACTCGTTGCTCGTCGCGCCGCCGGCGGCGGCGGTGGTCGTGGTCGACGCGACGGCGCTCGCCCGGGGCCTCTACCTCGTGCGCCAGGTGCTGGAGACCGGCGTCCCGACGGTCGTCGCGCTCAACATGATGGACGAGGCCCGGGCCCAGGGGCTGCGCATCGACACGCGGGCGCTCGCGGAGAGCCTCGGCGTGCGTGTGGTGGAGCTCGTCGCCTCGCGCGGCGAGGGCATCGACGACCTCCGGGCCGTGATGGGCAAGGTCGCCAAGAAACCCTGGCGCGAGCGACGTCTCGAGCTCCCGGAGCTCGCGGAGCGCTGCGTCGAAGGCGTCGAGGCGGCCATCCTCGCGAGCGGCGCCACGCAGGCCGGGACGTCGGCGCGCGTATGGGCACTCTGGGCGCTCCTCTCGCTCGCCGGCGAGGACGAGCGCGACGAGAACGTGGTGCCCGACGCCTGGCGCGACGCCGTCCGCGACGCACGCGCTCAGGCCGCCACCTTCGGTATCGACCTCGAGGACGTGATCGTCGGCGCTCGCTACGCCCGGGTGGACGCGGCCGTAGCCGCCGCGGTCTCCGCCGAGGAGAACGCTCGCCCCGGGCGCTCGGACCGCATCGACCGCGTGCTCACCCATCCCGTGCTCGGCCTGCTCGCCTTCGCGGTCGTGATGTACGTGGTCTTCGAGTCCATCTACGGCTGGGCCGATCCCTTCGTCGGCGCCATCGAGGACTCCGTCGGCTGGCTCCAGGAGCTCGTCCGCGCAGGCCTCCCCGAAGGGCTCTTCCGCGATCTCCTGGCTGACGGCGTCGTCGCGGGCGTGGGCAACGTGGTGGTCTTCGTGCCGCAGATCGCGATGCTCTTCCTGCTCATCAACTTCCTCGAGGACTCGGGCTACCTCGCGCGCGTGGCCTTCGTCATCGACCGGGTGATGAAGGGCGTGGGCCTCCACGGGAAGGCCTTCGTCCCGCTCCTCAGCGGTTTCGCCTGCGCGATCCCTGCGGTGATGGCGACGCGGACCATCGAGAAGCGCGGCGATCGGCTGATCACGATGATGGCGCTCCCGCTGATGAGCTGCAGCGCGCGGCTTCCGGTCTACGTGCTGGTCATCGGCGTGGTCTTCGCGGGCGAGGAGCGGGTCTTCGGCGTCTTCAGCGCCGGTGCCCTCGCGCTCTTCGCCATGTACGTGCTGAGCGTGATCGCGACGCTCGCGGCGGCGGCCGTGATGCGCCGGACGGTGGTGAAGGGGCCAGCCCCGACCCTGGTGCTCGAGCTCCCGCCCTACCGCGTGCCTCTTCTCCGGAACCTCCTCGGGACCACCTGGCAGCGCGTTCGGAGCTTCCTCGTCGACGCCGGCACGGTGATCCTGGCGCTCACCATCGTGCTCTGGGCGCTTTTGACCTTCCCTCAGGACCCCGCCGGTGAGGCCCAGGCCGAGCGCAAGGCCGAAGCCGCGGTGGCCTACCTCGAGGGCGACGACCTCGACGCGGAGCTCGCGCGCATCGACGCGCAGCGCGCCCAATCGCAGCTCGCGCACAGCGCGGCGGGGCGGCTCGGCAAGGCCATCGAGCCGGCCCTCGAGCCCCTGGGCATGGACTGGCGCATCGGCATCGGCGTCATCGGGGCGTTCGCGGCGCGCGAGGTCTTCGTCTCGACGCTGGGGATGGTCTTCGGCGTGGGCGAGGTGGACGAGGAGGACCCCGGGCTCCGGGCGCGGCTGCGTACGGCCGAACGCCCCGACGGGAGTCCGCTCATGACGCCGCTCGCCGGCATCGCGCTGATGGTCTTCTTCGTGCTGGCGGCTCAGTGCATGAGCACGCTGGCGGTGCTCAAGCGGGAGGCCGGCTCGTGGAAATGGCCGGTCTTCGTGTTCGCCTACATGACCGCGCTCGCCTACGTGGCGGCGCTCCTCGTATACCAGGTCGGGAGCGCGTTCGGATGGGGGACGGCATGAGCTGGCAGGAGGTCCTCACGGCGCTGACCGTGGCCGGCGCCTCCGCCTACCTCGTCTGGAAGTTCGGGCCCGGGACCCGGGCTCCGAAGAAGCGGCGCGGCCCCGACGTGCGCACCGGCGACCTCCTGAAGAAGAAGCGCCGCTGAGGCCGGCCTCGCGGGCCCCGGGGTGTGCGCGACGCGCGACCAGCCTTACGGTCTGGCCGTGACTGCCTCCGCCGCGCTGCCCGAGCTCCCGCCCGCGCTCCTGGGCCGTCCTCAGTCCCACCTGCTCGGGCCCGAACGCCCGGAGCTCGGCCCGCGACAGGCGCGGCGGGCCCGCCGGATCGAGGCCCGGGACATCGCCGGGCAGTTTCGCGTGCGGCGCTTCGCGGGCACCGCGCTCCACGCCGAGCAGCTCGACCACCTTCGCGTCGCACACCTCACGGATCTCCACGTCGGCCGCGCCGAGCCCCTCGCCGTGCACGCCGAGGCCGTCCGTCTCACCAACGCGGGGGAGCCGGACCTGGTCGTGCTCACGGGCGACTTCGTCAACCACAGCGTGAAGCACCTCGACGAGCTCCAGGCGGTGATCGCCAGCTTCGACGCGCCCGTCGCGTGCGTGCTCGGCAACCACGACCACTGGTCCGGCGCCGAGGAGGTGCGCCGGGCGCTGCGCCGCGGCGGGGCCCTCGTGCTCGACAACGCCTTCACCACCCTGAGCTTCCGAGGGCAGCGCCTACAGCTCGTCGGCCTCGACGACGCCTACACGGGCCAGGCCGACCGGCGGGCGGCGACGAAGGGGCTCCGTTCGGACGTCGCGACGCTCGGGCTCTCGCACATCGGCGAGCAGGCGGACGGGCTCTGGGCCGCCGGGGTGCCGCTGGTGCTCAGCGGGCACACGCACGCGGGGCAGATCACCGTCGCAAGGCTCCACGAGCTCACCGTCGGGACCCTCGTCGGGCATCGCTACATCCACGGGCTCTACGGCAGCCGGCGGCCCGACGATGCGCGCCGCGAGGGGGCCGTGTACGTGGGCGCGGGGGTGGGCTCGTCGGCGATCACGCTCCGCGTGGGGGAGCGGGCGCAGCGCGAGGTGGCGTTCTTCGAGCTCGGCCGCGCGCCGGGCGCCTTCCCGGAGCGCATCGGCGAGCAGGCGCCCCATCCCGGTCGCAAGCCCTCTGCTCGCGTCGAGCGCTGGCGGCGCTCCGGGGCCGGGCGCGCGAGCGGGCGCCGGCGCCGCTGAGAGGTTAGGAAGCCCCGCATGGACGGGACCTTCATGTTCCGGCGCGAGGCGCCCCTCGACGACCTCACGGCCCGCGCGGTGGTCGAGGCGCTGGGCGACGCGCGCGTGGGCGGCGCGGACGATCTGCGCGCCCGCCTCGCCGAGGCCACGCACGGCGCGCTCGAGGTCGCGGGCCTCGAGGACGACGCGGCCCTCCGCGAGGTTCTCGACGCCGAGGTGCTGCGCTTCGTCCCGCGGAGCGAGGGCACGGCCGGGTCTGGGCTCGGGCTTCATTGGGTCGGCGAGCCGCCCCCGGCGCTGCCGGCCGGTTCGGGCGACCACGACCTCGCCGCGCCCGGCG
>JBCDGX010000054.1:0-14608 GCA_038750805.1 Myxococcota bacterium | reverse complement strand
CGCGGAGCTCAGCGAGGCCTACTTCGCGTCCGAGGGCGAGGCGCCGAGCTTCCGGAACGACTTCTTCCCCTTCGTCCGCGCGGAGCTCGAGGCGCACGATCCCGCCGGCTTCGCCGCCGTCGAGGAGGCCTGGGGGCTTCGTTAGCCGCGTACTGCCGCGTAGCTCAGCTCCGCGCCGCGCACCCCGAACGTCCAGCACATGCCCCGCGCGGCGGTGCAGGAGGCGCGCGTTCGGCGTCAGGACCGCCGTGACGCCTAGCTCTTGCGCGCCGTCGCCGAAGAGCGCGGCCTCTCGTCCCGCGCTGGGACGAGGAGCGGTCCGCGCGATCGAACACGCGGAGTACCCGCTGCACCATCTTGGGGTCGCCAAACGGCGACAGTCGGCGCATAGTGTCCTGCGGCGCCGCAGGTGACGGCCTCTCGAGGACTTCATGCGCGTTCACGTTGCCCGCCGCGGGCTCGATCTCCCTCTCACCGGCAAGCCCGAGCAGGTCCTCGAGGACGGACCCACGCCCGATCGCGTCGCCCTCCTCGGCGAGGACTACGTCGGCCTCCGCCCCCGTCTCTTCGTGCGCGAAGGCGATCGCGTCGCGCTCGGCCAGAGGGTCCTGGAAGACCGCATCGGCGAGGGCATCCCGATGGTAGCTCCCGCTGCGGGCACGGTGGTCGCCGTCCACCGCGGGGCCAAACGCGCTTTCCAGTCCCTCGTCATCGAGCTCGAGGGCGACGCCGAGCGCAGCTTCGAGGCCTTCGGGCCGGCGGCCGACGCCTCCCGAGACAGCGTGCGCGCGCTGCTCCTCGAGGCGGGGCTCTGGGTCGCCTTCCGCACCCGCCCCTTCAGCCGGACCCCCGATCCCACCACCACGCCGCACTCGATCTTCGTCACCGCCATCGACTCGCACCCGCTTGCGCCGCCGCCCGAGCTCGCCATCGCAGGCCGCGAAGACGACTTCGAACGCGGCCTCACCGTGCTCGGCAAGCTGACCGACGGCCCCGTGCACCTTTGCGTTGCCGAGGGCAGCGCCATCGGGCCCGGGGAGAGCGGCGCATCGCTCGCCTTCTTCGCCGGGAAGCACCCGGCCGGCACCGTCGGCTACCACATCCACTGCCTCGACCCGGTACACCGGGAGAAGACCGTGTGGCACCTCGGTTATCAGGACGTGCTCCGCATCGGTCACCTCTTCGCGCGCGGTCGCCTGGACACCGAGCAGGTGGTCTCCCTCGCGGGTCCGCTGGTGCGCTCGCCGCGGGTTCTCCGCACGCGTCTCGGAGCAAGCACCACTTCACTGACCCGGGACGAACTCCTCGAGGGCGAGGCGCGGGTGATCTCGGGCTCGGTCCTCGCTGGCAAGCGGGCCATGGGCGAGCCCTTCGGCTACCTCGGTCGCTTCGACCGACAGCTCACGGTGATCGCCGAGGGCCGCGAGCGCCGATTTCTAGGTTGGACCACCCCAGGGCTCCGCCGCTTCTCGGCCCTGCCCACCTTTCTCTCCTCGTTCCTTCCCAAGCGCGATCACGCGCTCACGAGCACGACGAACGGCTCGCGGCGCGCGATGGTGCCCATCGGTGCCTACGAACGGGTCATGCCCATGGACCTCATGGCGACCCACCTGCTCCGAGCGATCTCCGTCGAGGACCCGGAGTGGGCGGAGGAGCTCGGGGTGCTGGAGCTGGACGAGGAGGACGTGAGCCTCTGCACCTTCGTTTGCCCGAGCAAGATCGACTTCGGCCCAGCGCTCCGGCGCACGCTCACCGCGATCGAAAAGGAACACTGACGCATGAAGTTCCTGCGGAAGTCCCTCGAGAAAATCGAGCCCAAGTTCGAAAAAGGCGGTCCTCTCGAGCGGTTCTACCCGCTCTTCGAAGCAGCCGACACGTTCCTATTTACCCCGCCGACGGTCACGCGATCGGGCGCTCACGTGCGGGACGGAGTCGACTTGAAGCGTGTGATGATCACGGTCGTCTACGCACTGATACCTGCCATTCTGATGGCAATGTACAATACAGGCCTGCAGATTCACCGGACGGTGGCTGCGGGCGGGACGACCCTCGACAACTGGCAGACCGCAGCCTTCGAAGCGACCGGGCTACCGCTTAGTCCCGAGTCGATTCTCGCGTGTATGACGCACGGCGCCCTCTATTTCGTGCCGGTGATGACCGTGACCTATGCCGTGGGCGGGCTCTTCGAGGTCATGTTCTGCGTGGTTCGTAAACACGAGGTGAACGAAGGGCTGCTCGTCACCGGGATGCTGATTCCGCTGACCATGCCCGCAACTGTGCCCTACTGGCAGCTCGCGCTCGGCGTGATCTTCGGCGTGGTCATCGGCAAGGAGATCTTCGGTGGTACCGGGATGAACTTCCTCAACCCGGCGCTGACGGCGCGCGCGTTCCTCTTCTTCGCGTATCCCGGGCAGCTCTCGGGCGAGGTGTGGGTCGCGGCCACACGGCCGGACGGCGTTAGCGGCGCCACCTGGCTCGCCAGCGTCGCCGAAGGATCGGGGCACCTCGCCGGGGCCACCTTCTGGGACGCCTTTCTCGGGACCATCCCCGGCTCGATGGGCGAGACCTCGACCTTGGCGTGTCTGCTCGGTGCCGCTCTCCTGCTGGCGACTCGCATCGCGGCCTGGCAGACGATGCTCGGCGTCACCGTTGGAACGGCAATCATGGCGGCGGCCCTCAACGCGCTGGGCTCTTCCGCCACGCCGATGGTCAATCTCCCGTGGTACTGGCACTTCGTGCTGGGTGGCTGGGCGTTCGGGACCGTCTTTATGGCTACGGACCCCGTATCCAGTGCCTTCACAGCCCGTGGCAAACTCATTTATGGCGCATTGATCGGCGTGCTATGCGTGCTCATTCGATGCGTCAACCCCGCCTATCCGGAAGGAATGATGCTAGCCATTCTGTTCCTCAACATGTTCGCGCCGCTCATCGATCACTACGTGATTGCCGCGAACAAGCGACGCCGGACACTCCGCTATGCCCAGTCCTGAAACCAAGGCCTCCGTCGGCTACGTCATCGGTTTCGCCGTTGCGGTCTGCATGGTCTGCGCCGTGCTGGTCTCGAGCGCGGCCGTGGGGCTCAAGCCGCTCCAAGATCAGAACGCAAAGGTCGACCGGCTCACGCGCGTTCTCGAGGTCGCCGGCCTCGTGACCCCGGGGGAGCGACTCTCCGGCGACGCGGTGCTCGCACGCTACGAGGCGAACATCGTACCGCACGTCATCGACCTCGAGACCGGTGCGTACCGTGACGACGACGTCGACGTGGGCTCCTATGACCAGCGGCGGGCCGCCTCGGACCCAGCAACGAGCCGCCCCGCGCCGGAGAACGACGCGCGGGTGACACGCCTGCCGAAGCTCGCTCTCGTCTATCACGTCGTGGACGAGGGAAAGGTCGACCAGCTCATCCTGCCCATCCAGGGCTATGGGCTCTGGTCGACGATGTATGGCTACCTGGCCCTCGAGCGCGACGGGGCAACGGTCAGTGGCATCACGTTCTACGAGCACGGCGAGACGCCGGGCCTCGGCGGTGAGATCGAGAACCCTCGCTGGCAGGCGCGCTGGGCCGGCCGGCGGGTCTACGACGCTGACGGCAACGTCGCGCTCGAAGTCGTGAAGGGTCCCGCCGGACCGGCCGAGGCGTCCCCCCATGCCGTGGACGGGCTCTCCGGCGCGACCATCACCTCGCGCGGCGTGACCCGGACCATCGCCTTCTGGCTCGGGCCGAACGGCTTCGCCCCCTACCTCGACGCGTTCCGCCGCGCGGAAGGAGCCTCTTCGTGAGCAAGATGAACGACGCGCTCACCGAGCCCCTGGTCAATGACAACCCCATCAGCCGCCAGGTGCTCGGGATCTGCTCGGCGCTCGCCGTCACGACGATGCTCAGCACGTCGCTGGTGATGTCCATCGCCGTGACCGTGGTTCTTCTGGCGAGCAACGTCTCGGTCAGCCTGCTCCGGAACTACATCCCCTCGTCGATCCGGATCATCGTGCAGCTCACGATCATCTCGTCGCTCGTGATCGTGACCGACCAGGTCCTCAAGGCCTACGCCTTCGGGCTCTCGAAGCAGCTCTCGGTCTTCGTCGGTCTGATCATCACGAACTGCATCATCATGGGTCGCGCCGAGGGCTTCGCCATGCAAAACGGGCCCATCGCGTCGGCCCTCGACGCCGTAGGGAACGCCCTCGGCTACAGCTGGATCCTGCTGGTCGTCGCCGCGCTCCGGGAGCTTCTTGGTTCCGGCAAGCTCTTTGGGAAAACCGTCCTTCCATTGGTGACCGACGGAGGATGGTACGAGCCCAACGGGCTGATGGTCCTCTCGCCGGCGGCGTTCTTCATCATCGGCGGCATCATCTGGGTCGTTCGCAGCGTCAATCCCGCGCAGGTCGAAGAGGAGCCGGCGGTCGAGATCCACGAAGAGGTCGCTCCCTCCGCGGCGCCGGCCCTCGTTCCCGCCCACGCGGCATCCGTCGCCTTGCCCACCACCGCGGCCAGCTGAGGGACGCCCCCATGCTCGAACACCATCTCAGCCTGCTCGTGAAGGCGATCTTCGTCGAGAACATGGCCCTCGCCTTCTTCCTCGGCATGTGCTCCTTCCTCGCCGTGTCGAAGCGCGTCGGAACCGCCATCGGGCTCGGGCTCGCGGTCACCTTCGTTCTCGCCATCACGGTGCCGATCAACAACCTCCTCATGAACCATGTGCTGGCGGAGGGAGCGCTCGCGTTCATCCACCCTTCCCTCGCCAGTGTGGACCTGAGCTTTCTGGTGTTTCTCACCTTCATCGGGAGCATCGCGGCGACCGTACAGGTGGTGGAGATGATCATCGATCGCTTCGCGCCGGCCCTCTACTCGGCGCTTGGCGTCTTTCTCCCGCTCATCGCGGTCAACTGCGCGATCCTCGGTGCGTCGCTCTTCATGCAGCAACGAGATCTCGCCATGAGCGAGAGCCTCGTGTTCGGGATCGGCTCCGGCATCGGCTGGCTCCTCGCCGTCGTCGGCCTCGCGGCCATTCGCGAGAAGCTCCGCTACAGCAATGTCCCTCCGGCCCTCCGCGGGCTCGGCATCACCTTCATGGTTACCGGTCTGATGGCCATCTGCTTCATGGCCTTCGCCGGCATTCAGCTCTGAGGACTCGTCATGTTGACCGTAGCGGCAGGTGTGTTGACCTTCTTGGTGATCGTCCTCGCGATGATCGCCGTTCTCCTCGGGGCCCGAGCGAGGCTCGTGAGCTCCGGTGACGTCTCGATCCTCGTCAACGACGACCCGGAGAAGAGCCTGACGGCGCGCAGCGGGGGCACGCTGCTCGGCACGCTCTCGGACAACCAGATCTTCATCCCGTCCGCCTGCGGCGGAAAGGGAAGCTGCGGGGTGTGCAAGGTGACCGTCACGGACGGTGGAGGGGCGCTCCTGCCGACGGAGTCGGGTCACGTGAACCGTGGCGAAGCACGGGAGGGTGTCCGCCTCGCCTGTCAGGTCCGCATCAAGCAGGACATCAACATCGAGCTCCCCGAGGAAGTGTTCGGAATCCAGAAGTGGACGTGCCGCGTTCGCTCGAACGAGAACGTCGCCACCTTCATCAAGGAGCTCGTCCTCGAGCTCCCCGAAGGTGAGGAAGTCCCTTTTCGGGCTGGGGGGTACATCCAGATCGACTGCCCGCCGCACATCGCGAAGTACGAGGGCTTCGCGATTGGCGAGGAGTATCGGGGGGACTGGGATCGCTTTAAGCTCTGGGGATTGGTCTCCGAGGTGAAGGAGCCGGTGACGCGCGCCTACTCGATGGCGAACTACCCAGAAGAGTACGGCCTCATCATGCTCAACGTGCGCATCGCGACGCCGCCACCACGTACCGAGGGTGTACCGCCAGGAATCATGTCCTCCTACATCTTCTCCCTCAAGCCCGGGGACGAGGTCGTGATCTCCGGCCCCTACGGCGAGTTCTACGCGAAGGAGACGAAGAACGAGATGTGCTTCATCGGTGGAGGCGCCGGCATGGCACCGATGCGTTCGCACATCTTCGACCAATTCAAGCGTCTACGTACAGATCGGAAGGTCACCTTCTGGTACGGCGCGCGATCCCTTCGTGAGGCGTTCTACGTGGAGGACTTCGACGCCATCGCGCGAGAGAACGAGAACTTCGAGTGGCATCTTGCCCTGAGCGATGCACTTCCCGAAGACAACTGGGAGGGCTTCGAGGGCTACATTCACCAGGTCCTCCTGGACGAGTACCTGAGCCAACATCCCGCACCCGAAGACGTGGAGTACTACCTCTGTGGCCCTCCCCTGATGCTCCAGGCCTGCATGAAGATGCTCGATGACCTCGGCGTGCAGCCCGAGAACATCGCCTTCGACGACTTCGGGTGATGCGGGGCGGAGGACGGAGCTTCGGGCTGGGCGACGCCTCACCTCGTTGGTGGGGCGTGCTCGCCTTCCTCGCCCTGGGGACCGTCGGTCTCTACGGCTCTTCCGCGCGCGAGGGAGCGCCGGAGCGACTGGTGCTCGAGGGCCCGACCATGGGCACCACGTATCGGGTGACGGTCCGCGCCAGCGAGAGCGGAGGCGCGCTCCCCGCCCGGGAAGTGCTCCTCGGCGTCGTGGAGCGCGAGCTCGGCCGCGTCGTGGCGCTGATGTCGACCTACGATGCGGGCTCGGAGATCTCGCGCTTCAATGCCTCTCCCGACTCCGCGCCCTTCCGGGTGTCTCCGGAGACCCGCGCCGTACTTGAAATCGCCCTCGAGGTCGGGCGTCGCTCGGGGGGCGCCTTCGACATTACCGTGGGCCCGCTCGTCGAGCTCTGGGGCTTCGGTCGGACCCCGGAGCCCACGGAGCTCCCGGGCGCCGAGCTCGTCGCGACGACGCTCGAGGCCGTGGGCGCCGACCGGCTTCGCCTCGGGCCCGAAGGCCTCACAAAGGACCACCCGCGGACGCAGGTCGATCTCTCCGCCGTGGCCAAGGGCTATGCGGTCGACCGGGTGGCCGACGCGCTCGAGCGCATTGGCGTGGGCGACTTCCTGGTCGAGGTCGGGGGCGAGCTGCGCGGGCGCGGCGAGCGCACGCCCGGCGAGCCCTTCCGTGTTGCCGTGGAGTCGCCCGAGCCGGGACAGCCGGTGCACGGGGTGGTGGCCCTCGCCGACCGGGCGCTCGCGACGTCGGGCAACTACCGGAACGTGTATGTGCGCGACGGTGAGCGCGTCGTTCACACGCTTTCGCCCCGGACCGGGCGGCCCGTGGCTCAGCGGCTCCTGAGCGCGAGCGTCGTGCACCGGTCCTGCGCCTGGGCCGACGCCTGGGCCACGGCGCTGATGGCCTCGGGCGACGCGGCCTGGGAGCTGGCGGAGCGCGAAGGCCTCGACGCGATGCTGCTCTTCACCGGCGCCGATGGAAGCCTCGAAGAACGCCGGACCGCCGGCTTTCCGCCCTTCGACGGAGGCCCCCGCTCATGACGCTCTTCGTGTCCACGCTCGCGTTCATGCTCCTCGTGGTGCTGGCCATGTCCCTCGGGGTCGCGCTCACGGGCCGGCGCCTCCGCGGTTCCTGCGGGGGTCTCTCGAGCGGCCGTTGCGTTTGCGACGAGCAAGGCAAGCCGCGGCCCGCGTCTTGTACGCGTGGGGAGGGGGGATCGCCCAGTCCAGGAGCGGATACCGTCCGCCTCCGGCGCCATCGCCACGACGAGCGCTGAGACCTAATGGGCGTGCGGCACGGGGACCCCGCACGGTGGGCCTGCGGGACACCAGCCCGCAGCCTCACGCTCCGGCGTCGGCGCGCTTGGCGACCTTGTGCTCCTCGTCCGTCGCGTCGCGCTTCCAGTAGCTGCTGAGGTAGAGCCCCTCCTTGGGGACCTCGCGCTCGCGAAAATAGGCCCTCAGCACCCGCATCACGGAGAACTCGCTCGCGGACCAGACGCTCGCGCGGCCGCTCCGCCACGGCACGGCACGCACGCGCTCGGCGAGGGCCTCCGGGGGCTCACCGACGATCCAGGTGACCTCGACGTCTTCCGGCACGGGCGGCAGGCGCCGGTCCTCGGCGCTCGGAACGGCGATCAGCGCGTGGCCCTCTGCCGAGGCGGGCAGTCGCTCGAGGTTGACGGCCATGGCCGGGAGCGCCGTCATGTCGCCCGCGAGGAGCACCCAGTCGGCGGTGGCGTCGAGGCGCTTGACCGCGCCGGGGCCGAGCACGGTGATGGCGTCACCGACGCGCGCCTCGGCGCCCCAGCGCGTTCCCGGCCCCATCACGCCGTGCGCGGCGAAGTCGAGCGAGAGGCGCAACGCCGCGCGCTCGAAGGCACGCACCGTGTAGCTCCGGCGCTTGGCCCCCTCGGGCGCGTCGGCCGCCGTACCGTCCGGACGGAGCAGGAGCTTCACGTAGCCACCCTCGAAATCGTCCGGGAAGCGCTCGAGGTCGGCGCCCGTCAAGTGCACGCGGCGGAGGTTCGGGGTGCGCTGCTCGATGGCCGCCACCTCGAGGCGATAGCTTGGTTTCGCCATGGACCGTCTCTCGTGCGATCGCGGCGTCTCCGCAAGCCGACGACGCGAGCGGCAGCCGGGCGCGCCGAGCGGCCTTCGGGCCGGCGAAGCAACGGCAGCCACCTCGGGCGTCGACACCTGGTCGCGTGCGGACGTCGCGAGCCCTGGTCGAAGCGGATGCGCACACGCGCGAGCTCCATGTCCCGGGAGTGGGACGCCGCTGCCGACGAGAACGAACTGCGTCCGCGCCGGCGGTTCAGTGCCCCTGGAGCCGGTCGATGCCCGGGTGCGTGGGGTCGCCGGGCTCGTGGCGGGGGTTGTCGCTCACGTAGGTGCCGTCCTTCGACGGCAGGGAGAGCAGCGTCTCCTTGTCGTAGAGGAAGTGGTCGCGGGCCGTGGACGGGGGCATGTGCATGCCCGTGTCCATGCGGATGGCGTCGACGGGGCAGGCCTCGACGCAGTAGCCGCAGAAGATGCAGCGGAGCTCGTCGATGACGAAGACCGCCGGGAAGCGCTCGTAGCCGTAGCGCGGGTCGTCCTCGGCGTACTCCGCCGGCTCGATGTGGATGCACTGCGCCGGGCAGGCCGTCGAGCAGCAGAGGCAGGCCACGCAGCGGGGCTCGCCGCCCGCACGCTGCGTCAGCCGGTGAATGCCGCGGAAGCGCTCGGGGTACTCCCGCTGCTCCTCCGGGTACATCACCGTGGCGATCTCCTTCTTGTCCTCGGGGCCGAAGGCGTTCTTGAAGAAGCGGCTCATGGTGAGCCCGAGACCCTTCGAGATCTCGGCGACGTAGGTCTGCTCGCTGAGCGTTCGCTTCGGCTTCCGGATGACCTTGGTGGTGGCGGGCATGGGGTTCTCTCTCGGGAACGCTGAGGCTCAGTCGAAGAGCAGGATCAGGATGCCGGTCAGGAGGATGTTGACCAGCGCGAGGGGAAGGAGGCCCTTCCAGCAGAGACTCATGATCTGGTCGTAACGGAAACGCGGAAGCGACCAGCGGATCATCATCTGAAGGAAGAGGAAGGCGATGACCTTCACGAGCGTGGACACGACCTGAAGCGCGATGACCACCCAGTGCGTGACCGCGATCTTGTCCGAGATGACCCAGTCCGTGAGCGGGACCGTAATGGCCCAGGTACCGGGCAGGTCGAAGCCGTTCGCGTAGAGCCAGGGCACGTCCCAGCCGCCGAAGAAGAGCACCGCGGCGAGCGCGCTGAACGCGACCATCTCCACGTACTCACCCGTGAAGAAGATGCCGAACTTCAGCCCGGAGTACTCGGTGAGGTAGCCACCGACGAGCTCGCTCTCGCCCTCGGGAACGTCGAAGGGGACGCGCTTCGTCTCCGCCGTCGCCGCCGTGAAGTAGAGGATGAAGGCGAGCGTGAGCGGGGGCAGGAAGATGCCCCAGGCGTTCTGGGCCTGCCAGAGCGCCATCTCCTCGAGACGGAGCGAGTCGTAGATCATGAAGCAGGGCACGATGGTCAGGCCGAGCGCGACCTCGTAGCTCACCATCTGGCTCGCCGCGCGCATGCCGCCCATGAGCGAGAACTTGTTGTCGCTCGCGTAGCCGCCGATGGCCGCGCCGATGACGCCGGTGCCCGCCACCGCGAAGATGAAGAGGATACCGACGTTCAGGCTCGCGACCTGCATGGGCACGGCGTCGCCGGCGAGGGCCACGGCCTCGGCCGCACCCTCCGCCGCCACCGGCAGCACCTGGTCCCAGTACTCGAGGTAGAGCACGTCCGCGAAGGGGATGACCGCGAAGCTCGCGAGCGCCGGGATGAGCGTGATGACCGGCGCGAGCGCGTGGAGGAGCTTGTCCGCCCGCTCGGGGACGAAGTCCTCCTTCCAGATCATCTTCATCGCGTCGGCGGCCGGGTGGAGCACGCCGAAGAGCGTGATCTTGCCGCCCGCGTTCACGATGCCCGAGTGCACCTTCCAGCCCAGGTGGAGCAGGAAGCTGAAGACGAACATCGCGAGGGCGAACTTGTAGAGGTCCTTCGGCGTCACCTCGCCGAGGCTCTCGAGGCCCCCGAGGCCCATCGCGAAGAGGAGCGCGAAGCAGAGCACGGCCACGCCGACGGCGCCGTAGCGCCCGAGGTTCAGCGGCACGAGCAGCGACGCCATGCCCTTCACCACGTCCTTCGGCAGCGTGAAGCCGGCGCGATGCGGTCCGACGCGGTCCTGGATCATCGCGCTCTGACGGCGGTCGACCCAGACCAGGAGAGGCGCGAAGGCCCCGATGACGACGAGGACGATGAAGAGAATCTTCAGCGCCGACGCCAAGAGAATGGCTCCCGTACTCACCCTACGACCTCGGTCCCAACTCGGTCATTGCGCCCAACCCAGGCGTCACTCCGCGGGCGCCGGAGCGGCCGCCGCCGCCTCCGCGCTCGCCCGAGGCCCCATGGCCGCCCGCACCTCGCCGGTGCGCTGGTAGCCGAGGTCCTCACCGAGCTCGCGGCCGATGGCCACGAGCGTCTTCCAGGCGGGCTCGATGTCCGCACCCGCCGGCACGGCCCGCACGAAGTGCTGGTCCATGCCCTCCGCGTTCCGGAACGTGCCGAACATCTCGGCCCAGCTCGTCACCGGGACGAGCACCGACGCCACGTCCGCGAAGGCGCCCTCGTTCGCCGTGAGCACGATGACGTCCTCGAGGTCCGCGAGGGCCCCGACGTCCGCGCCCGCGATGGGGCCGAGGGCCACGACGCTCTTCACGACGCCGCTCTTCACGTCCGCCGCGAGCTGCCCGGCGTCCTCGAGCCCGCCGAGCCCGAGCACGTCCTTCGCCACGGCGAGGGCCCCGGCGCGGTTCGGGTTCGGGTCCGCGTGCTTGAGGATGTCGTCGGCCTTCCAGCCCTCGTCCGTCTTCGCGGCGAGGTAGAATCGGTCGACGCCGAGCTTCTTCGCGAGCGTCGCGAGCACGAAGTTGTCCTCGCTCGCGTGCTGCGCGCTGAGCACCACCGCGAGGCTCCCGCGCTCGATCGCTTCGAGGCGAGTGACGACCTCGTCCACGACGTCGTCCATCAGCACCTTGTCGGCGTCCTCGCCGCGGCCGATGACCGGCGTCACCACGCGGCGCTCGTGCACCGCCTGGTAGGTCATCATGCCCTGGTCGCACATCCAGAACTGGTTCACCTCGGCGTTGTCGCGCGGCCGGAGCCGGTAGACCTTGCCGTAGCGCTGGTCGAAGTCGACGTGGCTGTTGCAGCCCGTCGCGCAGCCCGTGCACACGCCGGGGGCGCTCTTCAGGAACCAGACCCGCGCCTTGAAGCGGAAGTCGCGGCTCGTGAGCGCGCCCACGGGGCAGACGTGCTCGGTCATCAGCGTGTAGTCGTGGTCGAGCTCGCGGCCCGGAGCGAGCACGATCTCGTTCCGGTTCCCACGCTCGCGCATGTCGAGCACCGGGTCCCCCACGAGCTCGTCGCAGACGCGGATGCAGCGCGTGCACATGATGCAGCGCTCGGCGTCGTAGACGATGGTCGGGCCGAAGCGGACGCCCTTCGGCTTGTGGACGGGCTCGGTCCGCTTCCGTTTGAAGTCGGCCTGATGCTCCAGGTAGTAGTCCTGGAGCTTGCACTCGCCGGCCTGGTCGCAGATCGGGCAGTCGACGGGGTGGTTCAGGAGCAGGAACTCCTGCACGTGGCTCTGGGCCTCCTTGACCACCTCGGACGCCGAGTCGACCTCCATGCCCTCCTGGGCCTGGAGCTGGCACGCCGGCTGAAGCTTCGGCTTCGTGTCCGGCACGTACTTCTGCTTCTTCTCGTCGAACTTGAGAATCGGCATCGCCATCTGCCGACCGCTCGTGATGTGCACGAGGCACATGCGGCAGTTGGCGGCGATGCTCAGGCCCGGGTGCCAGCAGTAGTGCGGGATCTCGACCCCGGCCTTCCACGCGGCACGAATGATGGTGTCCCCCTGCTCGAAGGGGATCTCCTGACCGTTGAGCTTGAAGGTAGGCATGAAATCACGATGCGACCGTCACCGGTCGCACTCGCCTCCAATCATGTTGATCGAGCCGAAGGTCGGGATGATGTCGGCGATCATGTCGCCCATCAGCATCTCGCGGACGGCCTGGAGGTTGTACCAGCAGGGCGGGCGCACACGGACGCGGTAGGGCGTCCCGCTCCCGTCGCTGACGAGGTAGAAGCCGAGCTCGCCGTTGCCGGCCTCGATGGCGCAATAGACCTCGCCCTTCGGCGGCTTGAGGCCCTCCATCACGAGCTTGAAGTGCGCGATGGTCGCCTCGATGGTCGTGTACACCTCGCGCTTCTCGGGGAGCACGATGCGCGGGTCGTCGACGTTGACGGGACCCTCGTCGGGCATCTGCTCGAGGGCCTGCTCGATGATGCGGAGCGACTGCCGGACCTCCTCCATGCGCACCATGAAGCGGTCCCAGTTGTCGCCGTCGGTCCCGATGGGCACCTCGAAATCGAAGCGGTCGTAGACCATGTAGGGCTCGTCCTTCCGGAGGTCGAAATCGACCCCCGCGGAGCGAGCGACGGGACCGGTGCAGCCGAGGGCGATGGCGCGCTCCTTCGAGAGCTTGCCGATGCCCTGCATGCGGTCGAGGAAGATGCGGTTCGTGACCAGCATCTTCTCGGCCTCGCCGACGACCTTCACGATCTCCGGGATGATCGCCCGGACGTCGTCCTTGAAGGCGTCGTCGGGGGCGCGGCCATGCCGCCGATGCGCCCGAAGGAGTGCGTCATGCGGGCGCCGGTCTCCTTCTCGAGGATGTCCCAGATCCAGTCGCGGACCTTGAGCAGCCAGAGGAAGGGCGTGAAGGCCCCGAGCTCCATTGCGCTCGCGCCGTTGCACGTGAAGTGGTCGCAGATGCGGGCGAGCTCGCCGAGGACCACCCGGTAGTACTGGCAGCGCTCGGGGACCTCGATGTCCATCAGCTTCTCCACGGCGAGGGAGAAGGCGACGTTGTTCAGCATCGGGGAGACGTAGTTGAGCCGGTCCGCGTAGGGGTAGACCTGGGCCCAGGTGCCGCGCTCGCAGCTCTTCTCAAAGCCGCGGTGCAGGTAGCCCGGCTGGACGTCCACGTTCTGGATGGTCTCGCCGTCGAGGTCGAGGACCATGCGGATGGTCCCGTGCATCGCCGGATGCGAGGGCCCCATGTTCAGACGCATGGGATCCGTGGGGAGTTCGAGGGCGCCGTCCTCGTCTTCCAGGATGTCGTCGATCGGTTCCATGGGTCCTACTCCGCCTCGGCGGGGACGTCGTCGCTATCGCTGAGCGCGCGGCGCTGACCGGTCTGAAGGGCGATGGCCGGGGAGACCTGCTCGTCGCGGCCCGCCATGCGTTCTTCCCAGTTGATGCGGGCGAAGGGCTGGCCCTCTTCGATGCCGAAGGGCGGGAGCTTCAGCGTGTCGTCGACGTCCCGGTACTCGACGAGCGGCTGGGCCTTGTCGATCGGGTAGTCCTTCCGCAGCGGGAAGCCCTCGAACTCTTCGTAGAGGAGGATGCGCCGGAGATCGCGGTGCTCGTCGAAGCGGATCCCGAACCTGTCGTAGACCTCGCGCTCGGCCCAGTTCGCGCCGGACCAGACGTGGCTGAGCGTCTCGATGGTGTCGCCGTCCGCGAGCTCCGCGCGGACGCGGAAGCGGTGCTTGAGCTCCATGGAGCGGAGCGAGAGCACGACGTCGAAGCGCTTGTCGCGCTCGGGCCAATCGATGGCCGTGAAGTCGACGAACTGATCGAAGAGGCACTTCGGGTCGTCCCGGAGGAACGCGGCGACCTCGCGCCATTTCGTCGCATCGACGCGGGCCTCGAAATCGCCACGGAACTCGGCCGTGGAGAGCACGACGGCCTCTCCGAGAGTCTTTTGGAGGTGCTTGGCGACCTTCTTGCTCACGGTTCTCCTCGCTCAGCGCTCGGGGGCGCTCTCGGGTCGGGTCATTGAGACCCTCCCCCGTCCAAACCGACGCTCTGCGCCGTGGCCGCCGGAACCGGCTCGCCGACGCGCTTCTTCGCGCGGATCTGCGCGAGCGTCGGAACCTCCCGCGGGGGCACCGTCACCGGCTCGCGCTTGCCCTTCTGGATCTTCTCCATGAGCAGCATGAGCCCGTCGAGCACGGCCTCCGGACGCGGCGGGCAGCCGGGGATGTAGACGTCGACGGGGATGACCTTATCGACGCCGGGGAT
>JBCDGX010000053.1:0-14692 GCA_038750805.1 Myxococcota bacterium | reverse complement strand
GCGACGGTCGCCGCCCCGCGGGCTACTCCGGCGGTGCGAGCCCGGGCTCGTAGGCGACGCGCACGATGCGCTCGTCGCGCGTGTCCCACCGTCCGTCGTCGTCCCGCATCGCGTAGGCGTGGCGGGCCGCGAGCACCGGGAGCCAGGTGCCGCCGTCCGGCACGCGAAGGCTGCCGGTGCGTCCGGAGCTCAGGTTCTCGAGACGCCAGATCTCCGGCGCGTCGGCACGGTAGACGGCGAGGCCGGCGCGGACGCGCGTCTCGCCCTGAGAGGCGAGCTCCGCGCCATCGTCGAGGTGCGCGACGTCGCAGATCCCCTCGGCGCACGCGAGGGCTCGGAACGCGACGGAGCCGCCGGGCTCCCGGGCGAACCAGAGGTGATGCGCGCCGTCCGTGCTCCAGCCCCCGTTGGGGCTCCCGTCCGCGTGCAGCACCTCCGCGACCCGCAGCGGATCGAGGGCCAGCCGCACCAGACCCTCGGCGAACACCCAGGCCAGAAGATCCCCGTCCGTGCGCTCCGCGCGCGTGACGATGCCGAGCTCGGAGGAGTCGACCGAGACCCAGCCGCCGCCGGGCTCCTCGCGAAGCACGTAGGTGCGACGAGCGTCGGTATGCCGGTGGACGACGAGGTCGCGGTGAACGCCGAGGAGCTCGGTGGCCTCGCGGGGTCGCTCGTACTCCAGCGTCGCGATGGGGTCGCCGAAGGATGCCTCCTCGTGCCGCCGTTGAAGCAGGTGCTCCCGGACGCCGTCGCTGAGGCCCAAGGCCGCGGCGCCGTCTCCGCTGGCGTAGGCCGAGGGCCGGCAGGCGTGGGTCGGCCCGCCCGGAAGCCGGAGCGCGCTGGTGACACGCGGCGGGTCCGTCGCGTCGTCGAGCTGGACGTAGAACACGTCGTCGCCGACGAGGAAGAGGACGATGGGCTGGACGTCGCCCTGACCGCGCCCTCTCACCGCGAAGGGACGGAGCTCCGCGCCATCGTCGAGCGTGAAGGCGAGCTCCGCGCAGACCTCCCGAGGCCAGCGATCCGCATCGCAGGCGCTTACGTCGAGGGTCACCGCCGCGGCGGGATCGAGCGCCTCGTCGTAGTAACAAGGCCCACCGAGAAGGTGGCGGCGGTACCCGGCGGGGACGCCGAGATCTCCCGCGCCATCGTCGGGCAGTCCCGCGTCGGACAGTCCCGCGTCGGGCACTCCCGCGTCGGGCGACCCCGCGTCGGGCGACCCCGCGTCCATGACCGTGCCCCCGTCGACGCCGAGGTCGGGCAGGCCGACGTCCCGGCCGCCGGCGTCGCGAGCGCCCGCGTCGCCCTCGGGCGCACCCCCGCCCCCGATGGAGTTCGAGAAGCAGGCCGTGAGGACGCCGCAAAGCAGGACCACGTGCCGAGGATGCATACTGATCGCTACGCGTACCCTCGGCAGGACGGGCTCACAAGGGCCCTCGCCTACGCCGGCGATGACCCCGCGAAACCCAAACGAAGAACAGAGCCCACGGCACGGCCGGTGCGGGCCCCGCGCTACAGCCCTCGCCTCCCATGGGCTCGAAGTTCGGCACGTCGGCGTCGGGCGCGGAGGCGAAGGCGTCCACCCCCGCGTCCTCGGGGCGAGGACCCGCGTCCAATCCGAGATCGCCTCGCGCACCCATGTCCGCCACGAGGCCCATGTCCGGCAGCCCTTCGCGCACGCACGCGCTCGAGCAGCCATCGCCGTCCGTCGCGTTGCCGTCGTCGCAGGTCTCTTCCGGGTCCAGCACCCCGTCTCCGCAGAAGCGACCGGCGAGCGCGCGCTCTTCGGAGCAATCCTCCGTGCAGCCGACGCAGGTGGCGAGGCCGTAGGGGCACGCGGTCTCGGTTTCGGTGTTCCCGTCATCGCACGCCTCCTCGGGGTCGACGACATCGTCGCCGCAGACCCGGCCCTCGAGAGGAAGCACCGTCCGGCAACCCCCGTCGCAGAGGACACAAGCCTCCACCCCGTACTCGCACTCGAGCTCCGTGCGGCTGTTGCCGTCGTCGCAGACCTCCTCCGGGTCCGTCGTGCCGTCGCCGCAGACGCGGCCCCGAAGCGCCATCTCGGCGCCACAGCGCGCGTCGCAACGCATGCACGAGGCCACGCCGTAGGGGCACTCGGTCTCCGTCACGAGGTTCCCGTCGTCGCAGACCTCCTCCGGGTCCGTCGTGCCATCGCCGCAGACGCGGCCCCGGAGCGCCAGCGGCGTGCGGCAGGTCGCGTCGCAGAGCGAGCACGCCGCGGTGCCATAAGGGCACTCCGTCTCCGTCACGGTGCCCCCGTCGTCGCACGCCTCCTCCGGATCGTCGATGCCGTCGCCGCAGAGGCGCCCGAAAAGGCGAAGCGGAGCGGAGCAGGTCGCGTCGCAACGCTCGCAGCTCGCCACACCGTAGGGACACTCGCGTTCGCTCTGCGCGTTGCCGTCGTCGCAGACCTCCTCGGGGTCGAGGGTCCCGTCCCCACAGACGCGGCCCGCGAGCGTCAGCGCGGCGCCACAGGTCGCATCGCAGGCCGCGCAGGAGCCGACGCCGTAGGGACACTCGACCTCCGTCACGAGGTTGCCGTCGTCACAGGCTTCCTCCGGGTCGGCGCGGCCGTCGCCACAGAGACGACCCGTGAGCGTCAGCTCCCTGCTGCACCCGGCGTCGCAGCGGGTGCAGGACGCGATGCCGTAGGGGCACTCGCGCTCGGTCCTGGCGTTGCCGTCATCGCAGACCTCCGAGAAGTCGACCACGCCATCGCCGCACTCGGAGACCACGAGCAGGCCCTCGCCCGCGAGCCGATCCGTATGCCAGCTCAGGCCTCCATCGAGGTCGGGCAAGCTCCCGGCCCTCAGCGCGAGCACCCCCGGCAGCGATCGGGTGACGAGCCGGTAGGTGCTGCCGACGCGGGGGAGCACGGACGCCGCGAGCTCGACGTCGAGCTCGAGGTCCGCGGTGACGCTCCTGCTCGCCGAGAAGGCCACGCCGAAGGCACCGGGGACCGCATGACAGCTCCGGGGGACCGCGTCCGTCACCCGCGCGCGCACCCGTCCGGACACGGAGACGCTCGTCCCCCGGACACAGATCCCATCGTCGCCGAGCAGGGTGGCGTCGACGTCCAGGTCGACCGGACCCCCGCCCGTGAGCTGGGCCGACTCCACCCGCAGCGGGAGACGACGTCGGGCCGTCCGGAGCGTGCCGGTCCCCACCGTCACGTCGAGCCGGCGGGCCGTGAGGGCGCCGAGCTCGAGGCTGCCCGCGCTCACGAAGGTGAGGACGGAGTCCGGCACGTTGGCCGTGAGCCGCAAGACATCGTTCGCGGCGTTCGTCAGGGTGGCCGACTGACTGCCATCGAGCGTGAGCACGCCCCACGCGACGAGCGCTCCGAATCCCTGGGTGATGTTCCGAGCCCTCAGCGTGACGTCCGTGCCCACGAGGCTGCGCAGGAAGAGATCGTCTCCCGGTGCGTCGAGGACGACGTCCCCCGATGCGTCGACCCCCACGTCCATGAAGCGCGCGAGGCTCGTCACGTCGATGTCGCCGCCGTTGTTCACGGTCGTATCCCGTGAGGCATCGGGCCGCGTCGTCACGGTCAGCCGCGCCGTCGACACCGTGATCGGGGAGAGATCCTCGACGGTGAGCGTCACGGAAGCGCCCGTGATCGTCGTCGACGGATCCGCCCAGAGATCGAAGCGCTCCGTTCCGGACCCGGAGACCGCGGCGACGTCGAGCGCGCCCCCCGCCGAGAGCGCCCCCGCGAGGCTCACGGTGCCCGCGCTCGCCACGTCCAGGACGCCACCAGAGACGAGGTTCCCCGTGGTCGTCACGGCCCCTCGCGCGTCGACGATCAGCGCCCCGGGGACCGCCACCGCGCCCACGAAGGTCAGGTCGCCGACCGCCGACACCTCGAGGTCACCGGTGACGGTCAGCGTTTCCGTATGCCCCGCCGCCCCGTTGCTGAAACGCAGGCAGCCGGCGCGAACGCTCGTGACCGTGAGCGCCCCCGTCGACGCCACCCGGCGTGCGGAAGGACTCCCGGCCACGAGGATGCCGCCCCGGCCGACCGTCGATGAACATTGAGCCGTGGCCGTCGCGTACGAGACGGACCACAGCGCCAAGACGGCAAGCGCCGTCCACCTTCCCTCTCCCATGCAGTGAATCTACGCAGAGTTGCCCTACTCCGCTGTTTCAGGCGGTGACGCTCTGGTGCATCTCCGCTTCCTGACGGCCGAACGGCTTGCCTTCGTTCGGAGGCTTGAAGCTGGCACCTAGACTCCGAGGGCCGCTTGCCCGAGACCTTCGCGGCGGTGCGTCAGATCTCGAGGTCGGTGCTCGTGAAGACCTCGTGGATCTCGAGCGCGTTGGGCCCCGCGAACATCTCCTTGGGCGGTCGGTCCCGGTGCGCCTCCCTGAAGCTCGGGCTCTTCACCCAGGCCACGAAGTCGTCCATGGAGCGCCACCAGGTCTTGACCTCATAGTAGCCCTGCGTATCCGGGTCCGGCACCCAGCCGCCGGCCTCCTTGTCCATCTTCATCGGGGTGGGCCGGTGCACTTCATTCCGTACGAAACCCGGGTGCTGGTCGACCAGGTGGACGCGCCTCTTGAAGCGGTCTTCGAAGTCGATCTCGTGGCCCTTGGCGACGGGGATTCGGTTCGTCACGACGATCATGGGGCGAGCCTGCCGGGTCTTCCCGCGCAGACCAAGCCGGTGTCGCCGTGCAACAAATCGCTACGCTCACCATCCGCCCAACATCCCGGAGGCAAGCAAGTATTGGGGCCCATGCGTGGCGGTTGACCGTCTTCCGCCACCCGAGCCTCGACGGGCCCTCCTCCGCAACCGCCACCCACGCACTCCTCGAACGGCCGAACGATGTACCGACCCTCCGCCTCCTTCGCCCTCCCCGCCCTCGGGCTCCTCGCGCTGCTCGCCTCCCCCGCCGCCGCCCAGGAGGGCCTCGCGGGAACCTGGCAGCACGCCGGCGGCGGCCAGGAGTCGGCCGCGCGCGAGGCGGCGATCGAGGCGGCCACGGAGGAGCTCAGCCGCATGATTCGCTCGCGAGCTCGAGGTCGCCTCGCCGAGCGCACCACCCCCGCTCCGCGCCTTCAGATCACCGTCGCCGGCGACGCCGTGACCATCACCGGGCCGAACGGTCGTTTGGCGCTCACCGTCGGCGGCCCCGCCGTGCGCGTCGAGGGTCAGAACGGGAGCGGGCAGGTCCGGGCGACGCGTCGCGGCGGCAACCTCGTGGTCACCATGCGCGGCGACGGGGGCACGCAGACCACCACCTACCGGCTCTCGGAGGACGGCCGACGCCTCGTGCTCCAGGTCGAGATGCGCGGCGAGCGCCTCTCGGCGCCGCTCCGTTTCCGCGCGACCTACCGCCGGCGCTGAGGCGCTGGCGCTCGGCGTTCCCGTGCGCTGAGCGCCTCGGCAGCGGGATCGGACTCCTCCGCGCTCTCGTCCTCTTCGCCCACGCGCACGATGAGCGCCAGCTCGGCGAAGAGCGCGTTCTCGGCGTCGGCGGCGCCCGTCGAGTCCCCGGAGCGCGCGAGGAGCTCGAAGTTCCGGTAGAGCGTCGAGCCGCCCGTGACCTCGAGCCAGAGCGGGCCGCTCAGCCGCGCGCCGAAGGAGACGCCTGCGCTCACGACCGCGTTCTCGAAGCTGCTCGTCGTGGGGAGGGTCGGGTCCGGCTCGCCGATGAAGTAGCGGCTGCCCTCGAGCTGGATCCCCGTGGCGAAGAGCCAGCGCTGGTCCACGATCCAGCTGAAGCGAAGCCCCTGCGGGAGCGAGACGAGGAAGGTCGCCTCGGGGCGCGGCACCCAGCGCACCTCGAAGATGGGGAGCGGCGCCAGGCGACCGAGTCGGTACGACGCCGCGAGCCCGAAGCCCACCTCGAGCTCGCCCGGGCGGACCTCGACGGAAGCGGAGCCGAAGGCCGCGAAGTTGATCGCGTCGCCGCTCCGGCGCTCGAAGTCGCTCGCGTAGGACGGCGCGACGGCGAGCGCGAGGCTCCAGCGATCGTTCAGCTGGGCGAGGCCGCCCAGGGTGATGCCGACCTCGTGAAAGGACGCCCGCTCGGTGGGGAAACCCTGGGGCTCGATCACGGCCCGCACGAAGGTGTAGCTCGCGCCCACGAAGAGCGCGCCGCGGCGGATGGGCACGGGCACGATGGCCTGGGTCCGGGAGATCCACGTCGTGACCTCGATGGGGGTCGGCGCCGCGGCCTCGTCGAGGCCGCGAAGCTCGGCGGCGCCGATGACCTCCACCTCGCTACGCGCGATCTCGAGGGGCTCGCCCTGCGCGCTCGCGAAGGCAGGAGCGAGGAGCGCGAGGGCCAACGCGGCCGGAAGATGTCGAAGCACCGCCGGGGAGTACCACGCGGCGGCTGGACCCGAGCTCACGAGTCGGTGCCAGGATCCGATCGATCGTTCGACGGTCGCGAAGCCGCGCCCCGGCGGCGCCCCGCGCGACGGAGGCCCGCCTCCGTACCTTTCCTCCCTCTCCTGCGAGGGCGTAGGCTGCCGCGCATGCTCGGGGACATGGATGCGCTCTACGCGGGCGCGCTGAGGTGATCGCCCGCATCGTGGTGCTCGCGCTCGTCCTCCACGCGACGACGGCGCGCGCGCAGGACGCCGGGGCGGCGTCCGTGGCCGAACCTTCGCCACCTGGCGCACGGCCCGACTCCCTCGCGCTCCGCACGCTGCGCCTCGAGCACCGCGTCGAGCGGCGCCGCGAGGGCTGGAGCCTGGCCGTGCTCGGTGCCCTCGGCATCGTCGGCGGGTCGGTCATGGCCATCGCCGGGCGGGACGATCCCTTCTACGTAGCGCACGGGCTGACGGCGCTGAGCTTCGGCGCGATCAACCTCCCGCTCGGCATCGCGTTGATGGACGTGCGCGGGAGCCTGCTCGAACGCATCTCCGCGGACGAGGGCGACCCCGAGGCGCTCCGCTTGGACGCGATCCGCGGTCAGCGGACGAAGCGCCTGAGCTTCGCCGTGAACACCTTCCTCGACGTGCTCTACATCGCGAGCGGCGCGTTGATGATCGGCCTGGCCGACCGCACCCGCTCGCAGCGCAGCGCCGAGGGCGCTGGCTGGGCACTCGTGAGCCAGGGCGCCTTCCTTCTCGCCTTCGACGTCGCCGGATGGGTCGGGAGCTCGCGGCGAATCCGCCAGCTCGACGCCCTCTGAGCGGCGGCGGCCTCAGGGTCCGAAGTAGGTCCCGCCCGAGATCGTCGACGGGAAGAAGACTCCCAGGCACTCGGGGAAATCGCGGATGCGCGTGCACGTCTCGTGGACCGTCGTCTCGCAGAGCTGCCGGCATTGGAGGATGCCGCCGCCCGAGGGCACGACGCAGACGCCTCCCGGGACACACTCGGCGCCGGCGCGGCAGGACGTACCGATGCCGCGTTCCCCGAAGGTCGCGCGGCACTCCACCGAGCCCGTGGCGTCGACGACGATGCACGCTTCGCCGTCCGGGCATCCGGTGCGCCGCACCGGGTCGCATGCCGCGCCCGGCGGTGCGATGCAGGGCCCGGCGTCGATTTCGCCCCCGTCGGCAGGCCCCATGTCCAGGGCGCCGTCGCTGCCCGCATCCGCGAGTCCGGCGTCGGCCAGACCCTCGTCCGGTGCGCCCGCGTCGGCCGTCCCCAGGTCCCGCGGGCCCGAGTCCGTGCGGGGGCCGGGGCCGTCCGTCCGGCCACCGTCGGGCCCCAGGTCGGGCGCCGAGGCGCGCGGCTCGCCGGCGCAGGCGCCCATGGTGAGGACGAAGAGCACGAGGAGAGCGCGAGCACAGGTCACGAGGGCGCCATAGCATCGGTGCGCTGCGCGACTCACGGCTCGACATCCGCCTCGGGCCAGAACGGCTGCAGGGACGGAGCGTTTCGTGGAACGTCCGGCGGCCCGGGCCAACTATCCTCCCCGCGCGAGCCGCTGGGCTCGCCCTCCCCTCCGCGAAGGACCCTCCCATGACGAGCCCGACCGAGACCGAAGCCTGGACCGCCCTCTCCGAGCACCACGCGGAGATCGCCCCGCGCCACCTCCGGGAGCTCTTCGCGGAAGACCCCGCCCGCGCCGAGCGCATGACGCACCGGCTCGGCGACTTCCTCGTCGACCTCTCGAAGAACCGCGCCACCGACGAGACCTTCCGGCGCCTGCTCGCTCTCGCGGAGGCCCGGGAGCTGCCCGCGGCCATCGAGGCGATGTTCTCCGGCGAGCGCATCAACGTCACCGAGCAGCGCGCGGTGCTCCACGTCGCGCTTCGCGCGGACGCCCCGATCATGCTCGAAGGGCACGACGTGGTCGCGGACGTGCAGGAGGTGCTCGGCCGCATGCGGACCTTCACGACGGCGCTCCGCGACGGCAGCCACAAGGGCCATACGGGCAAGACCCTCACCGACGTCGTGAACATCGGCATCGGCGGCTCGGACCTCGGCCCGCTGATGGTCTGCGAGGCGCTCAAGCCCTACTGGCGCGACGACCTCCGGCCGCACTTCGTGAGCAACGTGGACGGCGCGCACCTCGCGGAGACGCTGAAGCGCCTCGACCCCGAGCGGACGCTCTTCATCATCGCGTCGAAGACGTTCACCACGCAGGAGACCCTGACGAACGCGCGCAGCGCCCGGGCCTGGCTCGTCGAGAAGCTCGGGGACGAGGCGGCCGTGGCGAAGCACTTCGTCGCCGTCAGCACGAACCGCGAGGGCGTCGCCGAGTTCGGCATCGACGCCGACAACAACATGTTCGGCTTCTGGGATTGGGTCGGCGGCCGCTACAGCCTGTGGAGCGCCATCGGCCTGCCCATCGCGTGCACCGTCGGCATGGACGCCTTCGAGGAGCTCCTCGCGGGCGCGCGGCGCATGGACGCGCACTTCCGGAGCGCGCCGCTCGCGGAGAACCTGCCCGTGCTCCTCGGGCTCCTCGGCGTCTGGTACGCGAACTTCTTCGACGCCGAGACCTTCGCGGTGCTCCCCTACGATCAGTCGCTGCACCGCATGCCCGCCTGGCTCCAGCAGGGCGACATGGAGAGCAACGGCAAGCGCGTCCGGAAGGATGGCAGTGCCGTCGAGGGCTACACGACGGGGCCCATCGTCTGGGGCGAGCCGGGCACCAACGGCCAGCACGCCTTCTACCAGCTCATTCACCAGGGGACGCGCCTGGTTCCGGCGGACTTCATGGCGCCGGTGCACTCGCAGCATCCCCTCGGCGACCACCACGACAAGCTCCTCGCGAACCTCCTCGCGCAGACCGAGGCGTTGATGATCGGCAAGACCGAGGCCGAGGCGCGCGCCGAGCTCGAGGCCGCGGGCATGAGCGGTGCGGCCCTCGAGGCGCTCGTCCCGCACAAGGTCTTCGAGGGCAACCGCCCGACGAACACGATCCTCTTCGACCGGCTCGACCCGACGACCCTGGGCACGCTGCTCGCGCTCTACGAGCACCGCATCTTCGTGCAGGGCGTCATCTGGGGCGTGAACAGCTTCGACCAGTGGGGCGTCGAGCTCGGCAAGCAGCTCGCGAAGCGGATCCTCCCGGAGCTCGCCGGCGAGGCAGAAGGCGGCGGCCACGATGCGTCGACGAACGCCCTCGTCGCCTACGTGAGAGCCGCGCGCGGCCCCTCCACCTGAGTCAGGGGCAGGCGCCGCTGCTGACCGTGTCCGTGCCGCCCGCGAAGGCCTCGCACTGGTTGCCGTAGGTCATGCCGTCACAGCCACAATGCGGGTCGAAGATCAGCGGGCAGATCATCGGGCGGGTGCGGCAGGTGCCCGTCATGCCCGCGGCGCCGCAGGGATCGGCGTCCGGGAAGTCGCAGTAGTCCGTCGCCGGACAGGCCACGGAGGCCGAGCAGGAGCCCGGGCCGAGGTCCGGCCCGCCATCGGCGCCGAAGTCCGGCGGGCCCATCTCCATGAAGCCATCCCCGCCGAGGTCGACCGGGCCCATCTCCATGAAGCCGTCGCTCTCACCCAGGTCCGGCGGGCCCATCTCCATGAAGCCGTCCCCACCGAGGTCCTCGGGGCCCATTTCCACGAAGCCGTCCCCGCCGAGGTCCTCCGTGCCCATGTCGCCGAAGCCGTCCCCGCCGAGGTCCGTGACGCCCGTGTCGAGGCCGAAATCGAGCTCCCCGCCGAGGTCCATGCCCCCGAGATCCATGCCGCCGGTGTCCGTGCCGAGGTCCCGGGGGCCGGAATCGGTGCGGGGCATGCCTCCCATGTCGTCGCCCCCCATGCCGGCATCGGGCGACGCCCGGCCGTCGTCCCCACATCCGAGCGCCAGAAGCACTCCCATCGTCAGGATCGAGCTACGCATGGCCACCTCCATCTCCTTTGTCATGGGCACCAGGTGACGGTGTCAACGGCTGCGGGCTTCCGAGGTCAGGGACAGGCGCCCCGCATCAGCGTGTCCGTGCCGCCGGCGAAGGCCTCGCATTGGTTGCCGTAGGTCCGACCGTCGCAGCCGCAGTGGGGGTCGAGGATGCGGGTGCAGAACATCGGGCGCATCGTGCAGCGACCGATCGCCCCGGCGGCGCCGCAGGGGTCCGAGGCCGGGAAGTCGCAGTAATCCGTCGCCGGGCACGCGACCGTCGCGGAGCAGCCGCCAGGCCCGAGGTCCGCGCCGAGATCCGCGCCGAGATCCCCCGGCGTCATGTCCGTGCCCGCGTCCGCGCCGAGATCCCCGAGCGCCATGTCCGCCGAAGCGTCGGCCCCGAGGTCGCCCGGCGCCATGTCCATGCCAGCGTCCCCGCCGGCCATGTCCACGGCCGCGTCGCTCCCGAGATCCGGGCCGCCAAGGTCCACGCGCCCCAGGTCCATGCCGCCGAGATCCAGACCCCCGAGGTCCGGGTCGCCGAGGTCCGCCCCGGCGTCGTCGCCGGCATCGCCCGCGTCGATCCCGAGGTCGCGCGCCCCCGAGTCCGTGCGGGGCCCGTCGCGGCCGAGGTCCACGGCCCCGCCGGCGTCGGGCGCCGCGCGGCCCCCGTCCCCGCATCCGAGCGCCAGGAGCGCTCCCCAGACCATCATCGCGCTTCGCATCGCCACACCTCTCGGTCCTTTGTCAGGGGAGCGCCGCGGACCCGTCAACGCCCTTTCGAGGCGCCGCCCCCTCGAAGAACTCCGCTTGTCGCTCGGCGGGGCGGCGGGGTACGCACGGGCCGCACGACTCCGGGGCGAAGGGAACCGCCGTGAAGGTCCGCATCCAGCACTCGACGACCTACCTCTACGAGACGCCCGCACTGCTGGGGCCGCACATCCTCCGGCTTCGCCCCTCCCCGCAGGCGCGCACACCCGTGCTCGCCTACAACCTCGACGTCCGCACGGACGCCGAGCACGCCGAGGAGCGGCCCGAGATCCGCTGGCTCACGAACCCCTGGGGCAGCCACGAGGCGCGCGTCAGCTTCCCGGCGGGGCTCGCCATCGGCGAGCTGGGGATCACCGTCGACGCGACCTTCGACGTACACCCGGTGAACCCCTTCGACTTCTTCGTCGATGGCGAGGCCATGGAGGTGCCCTTCCGCTACGCGCCGGCCATCGAGCGTGAGCTCGCGGCCTTCCTCGCGGCGCCGGATCCGACCTCGCGCTTCGTCGACTTCGCCGAGAGCGTGCCCTTCGAGGGCAACACGGTGAACTACCTCGTCGCGCTCAACCAGGCGGTCTCGAGCACCGTCGGCTACGTGATCCGTGAGGAGCCCGGCGTGTGGACGCCGGAGGAGACGCTCACGAACCTCCGCGGGAGCTGCCGGGACAGCGCGCGGCTGCTGGTGGCCGTGCTCCGGCGCCGCGGGCTCGCGGCGCGCTTCGTGAGCGGGTACCTGATCCAGCTCGCGGACGAGGGGAACATCCCGGACCTCGCGAGGGGCGTGAGCCAGGACGTCGTCGACCTGCACGCATGGGCGGAGGTCTACGTGCCCGGCGCGGGGTGGATCGGCCTCGACGGCACGAGCGGGCTCCTGACCGGCGAAGGCCACGTGCCCCTGGCCTATGCCTCGGATCCCGAGCTCGCCGCCGCCGTCACCGGCACCGCCAGCGAGCCCTCGACGGGCTTCGCCTTCACCATGGACATCGAGCGCCTCGGGCACGAGCCGCGGCCGCGGAAGCCCTACGAGGACACCGCATGGGCGGCGATCCTCGAGGCCGGCAGCGCCGTCGACGCGCGCCTCGCGGAGGCCGGCGTCGCGCTGACGAGCGGCGGCGAGCCCACGTGGACGAGCCGCGAGAGCCCCCACGCCCCCGAGTGGAAGACCGAAGCCCTCGGCCCGACGAAGCGCGAGCAGGGCCTCCGCTTCTCCGAGGAGATCCGGAAGCGCGTGGACCCCGGCGCGATCGTGGTCCAGCGCATGGGCAAGCAATACCCCGGCGAGTCGCTCCCGCGCTGGGCCATCGATCTGATCTGGCGCAAGGACGGGCGGCCCATCTGGCGGGACGGAAAGCGCCTCGCGCTCCAGGGACCGCGCTCCGCCGGCGCCGCCATGGCCGAGCCGACCGTGGAGATCGCCGAGCGCTTCACGCGGACCCTGGCCGAGGAGCTCCAGGTGCCCGCGCGCCACGTCCCGGGCTTCGAGGACCCGTGGCATTTCCTCTCGGAGGAGCAGCGTCTCCCAACCGACCTCGACCCCCTCGACCTCGACCTCGACGACGACGAGGAGCGCCGGCGCCTCGCCCGCGTGCTCGAGCGCGGCCTCGCCACGCCCGTCGGCTACGCGCTCCCGGTCGGCCGCTGGGCCGGGCCGCAGAGCCCGGCCTGGCTCGGTGACCGCTGGAGCTTCCGGCGCGGGCACATGTACCTGGTCCCCGGGGACTCGCCCATGGGGCTCCGGCTTCCCCTCGGGCAGCTCCGAACGGGCGGCTGGACGCCCTGGTATGCGGACCTGACGGAGACCCTTCCCGAGGACCCGCTCGAGTTCGACGCCGAGGCCTACCCGCAGCTCCGGCGCATCCGCTTCCGCGACCCGGAGCAGGCCTACGCGACGCAGGGCGTCCGCACGGCGCTCTGCGTCGAGCCCCGGGACGGCGCGCTGAACGTCTTCCTTCCGCCCGTGCCGACCACCGACGACTACCTCGAGCTCGTCGCTGCCGTCGAAGAGGTCGCGCGACGAACGAACGTTCGGGTCCGCCTCGAGGGCTACCGACCGCCGAACGACCCGCGGCTCCAGGCGCTGACCATCACGCCGGATCCAGGCGTCATCGAGGTGAACGTCCCCGTCGCGCGGACCTTCCGGGAGTACTGGGACACCCTCGAGATGCTCTCGGATGCGGCGAACCATGCGGGCCTCGCCACCGAGAAGTTCCAGCTCGACGGTCGGGAAGCCGGGAGCGGCGGAGGCAACCACCTCACGCTGGGCGGCCCCTCGACGCTGACCTCGCCCTTCCTCAACCGACCGGACCTGCTGGCCTCGCTCCTGCGCTACGTCCAGCACCACCCGGCGCTGAGCTACGTCTTCACGGGGCTCTTCATCGGGCCGACCTCGCAGGCGCCGCGCATCGACGAGGCGCGGCACGACGCGCTGCACGAGCTCGAGCTCGCGATGAAGCAGATCCCCGGCGGCGACGGCGCGAGCCCGCGGGGCTGGGTGCCGCCCTGGCTCGTCGACCGGGTCTTCCGGAACCTGCTCTGCGACGTCAGCGGCAACACGCACCGGACCGAGATCAGCATCGACAAGCTCTACGACCCGCACGGGCCGACGGGGCGCCTCGGCGTGGTCGAGTTCCGGGCCTTCGAGATGCCGCCGCACGAGCACCTGGCGGCAGTGCAGATGCTCTTGCTGCGCGCCATCGTCGCGCGGCTCCTCGAGCGCCCGGAGACCGGGAAGCTCGTGCCCTGGGGCACGTCGCTCCACGACCGCTTCATGCTCCCGCATTTCCTGGCGGCGGACCTGCGGGACATCGTCCGCGACCTGCGCGACGCGGGTCTTCCCTTCGAGGCGGGCTGGCTCGAGCCCTTCGTGGACTTCCGTTTCCCGCGCATCGGCACGGCGGACGTCGAGGGCATCGAGCTCACGCTCCGCGTGGCCGGCGAGCCGTGGCCGACGCTCGGCGAGCAACCCGCCGGCGCCGTCGTGGCGCGCTACGTCGACTCGTCGCTCGAGCGCCTCGAGCTGAAGGTCCGCGGGCTCACGGGGGAGCGCTACCAGATCAGCGTCAACGGCGTCCGCGTGCCCCTTCGGCCGACGGGCGTGGAGGGCGAGGCCGTGTGCGGAATTCGCTTCCGTGCCTGGCAGCCGCCCGTGACGCTCCAGCCGACCATCGGCGTGCACCATCCGCTCCGCTTCGACGTCATCGACACCTGGGGCCGGCGCTCCCTCGGCGGCTGCCAGTACCACGTGGTGCACCCCATGGGGCGCGGCTACGACGAGCCCCCGCTCACCGCCTTCGAGGCGAAGGCGCGCCGGGCCCAGCGCTTCACGACGCTCGGCCACGCGACGTACCCGGCGAGCGTGATCGAGCCGCCCTCGCGGCCCGAGCATCCGTACACGCTGGACCTCCGCTGGGCGTATTGATGGGCGGGCTGGGATGAACCGCGAGCTCGACGACGCGGTGCGCGCGCACGACGAGGCCGTGCGCGCGGCGGGCCTCGAGATCTGGCTGGGCTCGGAGCCGACGTTCACGGATCCGAGCTCGACGGCGCCGGCCTGGCTCTCGGGGGCCCTGGGCGAGGGCAAGCTCGACCGCGCCCTCCGCCTCCTCCGTCATCGCGCCCGCCCCGGGGCGTGCGTCCTCCGAACGATC
>JBCDGX010000052.1:0-14914 GCA_038750805.1 Myxococcota bacterium | reverse complement strand
TCCGGGTCGAAGGCCCGGAGCTCGACGGCCACGGCCGCCGCGGCGTCCGCGTCGCCCCGGGCCCGATGGTCCGCGAGCAGCGCCCGGAGCCTCGGCACGCGCGCCTCGTCGGAGGCCGCTGCCGTGGCGACGTAGAGGGCGCGCGTGGCGTCCTCCCCGCGCCCCGCCGCACGGAGGAGCGGCGCGAGCGCTTCTGCCACCTCCGGATCGCCCGTCCCCGCTTCGAGGTCGACGAGGGCCTCGAAGCAGATCCTCGCGTCCTCGGGCTGGTCGGCCTCGAGGTAGGCGAAGCCGAGCTTGCGCCGCCGGGGCGCCGCCCCCGAGCCCGCGGGACGGGCCGCCAGAAAGGCCACCCAGCGCGCCGGGAGGACGTCCTCGAGGCCCCGGCGCCGGGCCAGGGCCTCGAGCGCCTCGAGCGCCTCCAGGGACCCGGGCACCGCGTCGAGCGCGGCCTCGAGGTATGGCCGGCCCTGCGCGTCGCCGAGGAGCTCCGCCAGGGCGACGAGATGCTGCGCCGCGCGTACCCGATCCTCCGGGGCGCTGGGGCCGTCGCGCTCCGCCCGCGTGAGGAGCTGCGTCGCCAGCTCGTGCAGGACCGCGGCGTCGGGCCCGAGCGCGCGGGCCCGCTCGAGGGCGTCGATGGCGCCGCCGAGGTCGTCCAGGCGCTCCCCCGAGAGGGCGCCGAGCTCGCGAAGGAGGGCGCGCTGGCGCGAGGGATCCGCCTCGGCCTCGACCTCCCGGTGGAGGAGCCGGACCGCTGCCGCGTGGTTCCCGGCGCGGAGCTGGAGACCGCGCGCCGCGTAGAGCGCGGGCACGAGGCGCGGCGTGGCCTCGAGGGCCCGGGCGTAGCAGGCGAGGGCCTCGTCCGGGCGTCCGAGGCGCGTCTCCCATACCTGACCGAGCCGAAGCTCCAGCCGGCCGCGCTCGGCCCGGGCCTCGGTGGGAAGGCGGAGCAGGCGGTCCTGGAGCAGCTCGGCCAGGTGCCGGGCGTCGCCGGCGGCTTCGGCGAGGGCCGCCAGGCCTTCGAAGGCCAGGCGCGAGGCCGGCGCAAGCGCCCGCGCCCGCTCGAAGAGCCCCGTGGCGCGCGCTTTGTCGCCGAGAGACCGAAGGGCCAGCTCGCCGGCCTCCGAGAAGGCGGCCGCGGCGGCGGCCGGATCGGAGGCCTTCTTCGCCCAGCCCTCGACGAGGTTCGTCAGCGAGGCCGCGTCGCCCCGGGCGCGATAATGCGCCCGCAGCGCGCGGTACGCGCCCTCGTCGTCCGGGTCGCGCCGGAGCCGCGCGATCAGCTCCGCCGCCGTCGGGTCCGGCCCCGTCACGGCGCGAGGCTAGCAAGGACCGCGGTCGCGCTGGGAGCCGCGTCACGCGCGCGTTCCCAGTGGCTCTGGCCTCCGTGCGCCCGAGGGCCCAGAACGGGGCCGTGAGCCAGCCCCACGATCCCACGGTCACGAAGGCCCACGTGCCCCGTGATCACGCCCCGGTCGCCGACCCCATCGCGCGCTTTCGCGAGATCTGGACCGCCGCGAAGGCCGAGGCGGCCCACGACCCGACGCTCGTGGCGCTGGCCACGGCCGACGCCCGGGGCCGCCCCTCGGTGCGTTTTGTCCTGCTCAAGGACGTCGACGCGGACGGCGCCTTCGTCTTCTACACGAACTACGAGAGCCGAAAGGGCCGGGAGCTTGCCGAGAACCCTTTCGCGGCCCTGGCCTTCCACTGGTTCGAGATCGGCGTCCAGGTGCGCGTCGAGGGCGCCGTCGAGCGCGCGCCCGCCGACGTCAGCGACGCCTATTTCGCCCGGCGACCGCGCGGCAGCCGCGTCGGTGCGTGGGCGTCGCGGCAGAGCCAGCCCATCGACGACCGGGCGAGCCTCGTCGCGGCCGTGGCGGAGGTCGAGGCCCGCTACCCGGACGCGGTTCCGCGGCCGCCCCATTGGGGAGGCTACCGGCTCCGCCCGGACGCCATCGAGCTTTGGTACGACGGGCAGTTCCGCCTGCACGATCGCTTCCGCTACGTGCGCGAGAGCGACGCCTGGCGGGCGGAACGGCTCTCGCCCTGAGCCCCTACCAGCTCACGGCCTCGGCGAACTGGCCGCGCGGACCCGTCCGCAGCAGGAAGCGGACTTCCTGCCCCTGGCGAAGCGTGCGGTAGCCATCGCCCCGGATCTGGCTGTAGTGGACGAAAACGTCCGAGCCGTCCTGGCGGCTGATGAAACCCCAGCCCTTCGCGTTGTTGAACCACTTCACCGTGCCGATCTCGACGGATGCGTCGAGAACCACGTCACGCTGAACCTCAGCGGACACCACTGCTGCGCCCATGCCGTACCCCTCCTCGGCTCTTGGCGCGGCCCCCCCTCAGGAACCGCCCTGTCTGCACTTGACCCTATCGACCGAAGCGTCCGAGTCAAGCCTTCCGGACAGTACGACCGTCCAGTCGGGCGATTGAGAGAAGCTCGTTCGCTCTACCCGGCGCTCGAAGCGCTAAGGTGGCGCGCGTGAGCGAGCCCCTCGTCGACGCCCTCGGGCGCCGCGTCGCCCTCCCGGCCCCCCCGCAGCGCATCGTCTCCCTGGTGCCCTCGGAGACGGAGAGCGCGCTCCGGCTGGTCGGATCGGGTCGCATCGTGGGGCGGACGACCTATTGCGAGCACGCGCTCGATGCCGTCGCCGTCGGGGGCACGAAGGACCCGGACGTCGCGGCGGTGGTGGCCCTCGCGCCGGACCTCGTGCTCGCCAACAAGGAGGAGAACGGGCGGAAGGCCGTCGAGGCGATGATCGCCGCGGGGTTGCCGGTGCACGTCAGCTTCCCCCAGACGGCCGCCGAGAGCGTGGCCTACCTCGAGGCGCTGGCCCGTTTGCTCGGTGTGCCGGAGCATCCGCTGCCGGCCGAGGTCGCGGCGGTCGTCGCGGCTGCGGCCCGCGACCCTCGTCCGCCCGTGCGGGTGTTCGTGCCGATCTGGAAGGACCCCTGGATGACCTTCGATGGGCGCACCTTCGCGAGCGACGTGCTCGAGCTGGCGGGGGGCACCAACGTCTTCGCCGACCGGCCGCGGCGCTACCCCCTCGCGGCGGATCTCGGTCGTCGCGAGGCGCTCCCGGAAGCCCGCGTCGGCGAGCGGGACACGCGCTATCCGCGGACCACGCTCGAGGAGATCCGGGGGCGGCGACCGACGATCGCGCTCCTTCCCGACGAGCCCTACGCCTTCACCGACGCCGATGCGGAGGGCCTCTCCCGGGAGATCGGCGGAGCGAGCGCGCGCGTCACGTCGGGCAAGGATCTCTTCTGGTACGGGGTGCATTTGGCCAAAGCGATCGCAGCCCTTCGGCAAACGATCGCCCTGCTCGCGGAGTCGCCCACGAAAAATTCGATGGTTGAGTGAGCTTTGTCACTCGCCATGCAGAGTGTCCGCTCTGGCGGCTTTGGTTCATAATTCCAGTAGCTTGGCGCCTCTGTCCAATTGCTCGGTGCCCGAATCTGACCCCTGGGGGTTAGGCCCCGATACGAGAGGTGTTCGGACAGCTTGCATTCTGGCCGTAAAATGATGGCGTCATGGCCGATCGTGACCCCGAGCTGATGCCGACGGCCTCCCCCGAGGGCACGGGGGAGATCCGCGCCGGCGACCTCGGCGAAGGCGCGCACTATAAGGCGCGTCGCCAGCACGACCGGTGGTCGCTTCACGCGGACGTGAGCCTCGGCCGCGTGCAGGGGGTCGTCCTCAACGCCAGCGCCGGTGGCCTCCGGGTCGCCGTCGACGAGCGGCTCCCGGAGGGCCTCTTCGAGCTCCTCGTGACCACGGAGACGACCGCCCGGCGGAAGCGCGCCGAGCTCGTGTGGCAGCGGCGGCTCCGCGATGGGTGGCTCTGCGGGGTCCGCTTCCCGGACCCGAGCCCCTCCTTCATGAGCGCCGACCGCTTCGCCGACGCCGCCTGAGCCCCGCCCTCAGGGGCAGCCGTAGGTGCCGAGGTCGCTCACGTCGAGGCGCGTCCCGGCCTCCCACTCGGCGCTAGGATCGAAGGCGTCACTCACGTCCGTGTCGCCGCCGGTCACGGCGCAGCTCCGGCGGAGCACGCTGTTCTCGGTGCTGATCCCGCCGCCGGTCCACGCGGAGCCCGGGTCCCCATCGTCGGAGCCGAAGGTGTCCACGACCGCTCCCCCGCAGCGGAGGACGTAGGCGTCGTCGCCGTTGTGGTTGATCACGGAGTCGCCGGCGTCGCAGACGGCCATGCCCTCGGTGGTCCCCGAGAAGGCCGTGCCGCAGAGCACGAACACCCCGCCGGGCGCCAGCGTGCCGGACAGGGTGCGCCGGTCCACGAAGCCCGTGCCGCCGTTGACGAGCCGGGTGAGCTCGCAGGTCCCGAGATCGAGGTCGCCGCTTCCCAGGTTCACGAGCTCGAGGGCCTTCGTGTTGCCCTCTTCGAGGTACTCGCTGAAGAGCGCCTGGGCCGCGTCGGCGACGCGCACCCGAACCGTGGCCACCGCCGCGCCGGCCCGGGCCTCGAGGGTGCCTTCGCCGGTCATGGCCGAGGCGGTGAAGGTCACGACGGCCGAGCGCTCTCCGGCGGGCACGGTGACCGTCACCATCCCCGGCGTGAGCAGCCCGTCGGACGCCGTGAGCGCCACCTCCGTACCCCCCGTCGGCGCGTCCGCGCCGAGGAAGATCTCCACGTCCACGTCCTCGCCGGGCTGCGCCTGCACCGGGTTCGGCTGCACCGTCACGCCGGCCAGGCCGAGGTCCCCGAGGCCCCGCGGGCGGATCTTCGCGTTCCCGAAGCTGAAGGCGAGCGGTCCCTGTACGAAGGCGAGCTCCGCGTCCGGCCCGATGAGCGCCCGATAGTCGAAGAGCGCGTCGTCGACACGCACGCCGCTCGCGGTCCACTCCCCGAAGCGGTCCGGCACGTCGTCCGGTCCCGAGGAGTCCGAGGTCGGGCCCGCCACGACGTCCTCGACGCGCACGAGGACCTGGTCGAGGGCCGCCGCGCGCGCGCCGTCCGTGACGATCTCCTCCGGTGTGACCACCTGCGGCGCCGGCACGTCCGCGCTCCCCGTCACCGTGAGGCGCACGTCGTTCAGCTGGAGCCGCCCGAAGAAGAGCGCGATGGTCCCCTCGACGTCGACGACGTCGCCGACCTCGGCCGCGCTCGGGGTGGTCCGGAGGAGCACGCCGCTGAAGTCCACGCCGTCGTAGTCCGCGCTGCCTTCGCGCTGCTGCACGTAGAGCCCGGCCTCGTCGCCGGTCCCGCCCGTCGCGGTGACGACCAGGTCCGCGAGCGAGACGCGCGCCCCCACCGGGTTCGCGCCGAGCTTCACGTCGTAGACCGTGACCGGGCAGGTCTCATCGGCGCCGACGGCGGCCTGCGGGCAGGTGTCGCAGGCGTCGCCGACGAGGTCCTCGTCCGCGTCTTCCTGCCCCGGGTTCGCGACGGTCGGGCAGTTGTCCTCATCCGTCGGGATGCCGTCCCCGTCGAGGTCGCCCGCGTCGACCGGCGAGGGGTCGCAGGCGTCGCCGATGCCGTCGCCGTCCTGGTCCGCTTGGGCGCCACCATCGACCGGCCGGATCGGGTTGAAGACGACCATGCAGTTGTCCATCGCGTCGGCGATGCCGTCGCCATCGGCGTCGTCCGGGCTCGTCATGCCCGTGTAGCGGTTCGATCCCTCGACCTCCGGGCTCGGCAGCGGAGGCGCGGCGTTGCGCGCCGGGAGGCAGCTCGGCTCCGCGTCCGGGGTGCTGCAGAAGATGAGGCCGTAGGAACCGCCGTTCGCGCTCCGGAGGCTCGCGAAGGTGCTCCCCGCGTCGCCGAGGCAGACCCGCTTCGCGAAGCCGGCGTCGCAGCCCTCGGCCACGTCCTCGGGGAGCGGGTCGCAGCCCGTGGCGAGCGCCTCGACGAGCGCGTCGTCGCCATAGAGCGGGGCGCCGGCCTTCAGCGTCAGCACGACGTCCTCCGGCGTGGCCATCAGCACGGCGCGATGGTCCCCGTGCATGCGCCCGTCGAAGATCGCGAGGTCGCCCTCGTAGCCGCGCTCGATGCGACCCAGGCGGTCGCCCACGCCGAGGGCCTCGGCGTTGTTCGCCGTCGCCATCAGCCAGAGCTGCTCGTCCGGGAAGAAGCCGCCGAGGTAGAGGCCGTTGAACTCGTCCGCGCAGGCGAGCTCGCGGAGGATCGTCGAGGAGCCCGTCGCCAGCCAATCGGTACCCAGGCCGATGGTCACGCCGAGCGTGGCGTACTCGGTCACGCGCGCCGTGTCGCCGTAGAGCGTGATGTTGGTGCGCGGCGACCAGATCAGCTCGACGCTGGACGCCGCCATCTCCACGATGTCCTGCGGAAGGAGCGCGATGCCGTGGATGAAGGCCACGCCGGGCTCCACCATGTCGAGATCGCCCTCGCGGCGGCAGAGGAATTCGTTCCGCGCCTCGGCATCGATGCCCTCGGCCACGTGCGGGACGTAGGCGAGCTCCGCGGCGCGGTTGTTGAAGTCGCCGCTGGTCCCGTAGCCGTCGCAGGTGTCCGCGCGAAGCGTGCCCGAGGTGTCCGAGAGCGGGAACGTGTCGTACTCCGCAGACTCGCGCCCCGCGAGCTCGTTCCGGTCGTCGCTGTCGAGGTTGCGCAGGAGCCCCGCGGTGCTGCCGGATCCGAAGATCGCCGTGGTGCCCGCCGCCGCCTGCCGGAGCTCGAGCCACTGGATCTCCGCCGTGCTCGAGCCGCCTCCGCCGGAGCGGATCTCTCGATGCCCCCGGGCGCCCGTGCGCCAATCGTGGCGGTGCTCATAGCGCTCGTCCGAGAAGTTCCCCCGCGCCGCGTAGGGCTCGGTGTTGCCGAAGGTGATGTGGTCGTGGCCGTTGATCAGCCCGGGGGAGACGACGCCCTCGGGGCAGGTGATCGCCGTCGCCCCCGCGGCCATGGCTTCGCCGCTGCAGTCGCAGGCCGCGCAGAGGATGGTGCCGTCGGCGTTCAGCAGGACCTGGCCCCCGCGGAGCACCTCCCCGGGGGTGAGCACGTCGCCGCTGATCAGCGTCGCCGGGGCGGTCCCCGGGCTCACCTCGCAGACGCCCTCGGCGAGCGGCGCCAGGGCCGCGCACTCGGTGATCGTGGGCGGCGGAAAGAGCTCGCCCCCGCCGGCGCCCATGTCCGCGCCGCCATCGGGGCCTCCATCGAGGCCCGCGTCCATGCCGGCGCCCATGTCGCCGGGGCCCATGTCGGGGGTTCCGCCGGGGCAGTCGTCACCGACGCATCCGCCGTCGTCGTCGCCGCACGCGGCCAGAAGGAGGGCCGAGGCCAGCGCCCACGCGCATCGCTGCTTCATCGCGTCCACCATCGATCGTCTCCGGAGGGGGCCGTCGGAGCCGGGCCTCACCGCCCCGGCACCCTCCCGGCGGGCGCGTTTCGGTTCAAGGCCAGCTCCCGCGCGACGGGGAAGCATCGCGTCATTCAAACGAAACGAAACGTGTCCGTCACTCCCAGCGGCATCTTCGGCGCAACCGACCGAAGGGATCTCAGCGCGCTGGCACCATCAGAGGGTAGACTCCGGGGGAGGGCGACGTACGCATGGCGATGGGAGAGATGGACGCCGGGGCTCGCTACCGGCCCTCGGTGGGGGTGACCCGGCGGTGCGACAAATGTGGTCGCGTCTACACGGATGGGGAGGCGTTTTGTCCCTACGACGGCGCGAAGCTCTTCGACGAGCGCCCGCAGCGGGATAGCTCCGAGGTCATGGGCGGCGTCGGCGTCGACCCGCTCGTCGGCAAGGTCCTCGACGGCCAGTACCGCCTCGAGCGCGTGCTGGGGCAGGGCGGCATGGGCACCGTCTACGCCGCGCAGCGAGTCGGCGATGGGCTGGAGATCGCCGTCAAGGTGCTTCGGCGCGTCGACGACGACGGCGGGACCGCCTTCCGCCGCTTCGAGCGCGAGGCCCGCGCCGCCAGCAAGCTGGGCGAGGAGCACATCGTCCAGGTCTATGATTTCGCGACCTCGAGCGAGGGCGTCGCCTACCTGGTGATGGAGCTCCTCCGGGGCGAGGACCTCGGGGACCGCCTGGCCCGCGAGGCGATGCTGCCCCTCGAGGTGGCCATGCCCATCGCGATCCAGTGCTGCCAGGCCGTGGGGGCCGCCCACGCCGTCGGTATCGTGCACCGGGACCTCAAGCCCGAGAACGTCTATCTGGTCGACAAGGACGGCCGGAGCGACTTCGTGAAGGTCGTCGACTTCGGCCTCGCGCGCGTCACGGACCTCGAGTACGGCACCGAGCCCGGCCGCAAGCTGACCCGCACCGGCGCCATCTTCGGCACGCCCGAGTACATGTCGCCCGAGCAGTGCATGGGCCGGAAGGCGGACCACCGGAGCGACGTCTACGCACTCGGCGTGCTCATCTTCGAGATGCTCGCGGGGCGCGCGCCCTACGAGGACTCCACCTTCATGGGGATCCTCAACCAGCACATGACGGCGCCGCCGCCGACGGTGACGTCCCTGAACCCCGCGGCGGGCGTGCCCGACGAGGTCGACGCGGTGCTCGTCGCCTGCCTCGCCAAGCGCCCCGAGGAGCGGCCCCAGTCCATGGGCGAGCTGGCGGATCGTCTGCTCGTCGCGCTGCGCATGGCCGACCACAACGACGTGGCCGATGCGCTGACCGGCGTGGTGAAGACCGGCCCGCCGCGCGTGCCCCGCACCGACGGCCGTGCCGTGGCCGGGCGCCCCTCGTCGCGGGCGCCGGCGCGTCGCCCGAGCGCAGCGGCGGCCGCGGTCCCGAGCATCGATCCGGCGGGGCCCACCGAGCCCTGGCAGGTCGACGACGTCTCGGCGGCGCTCAAGCCGCCGGGCGTGCCCTCCATCGCGCCGCCGAGCGACGCCGGCGCGCTCCTGCCCGCGAGCGACCCGCCCGATCCCGCGTCCATCTCGGGCCCCCTGCCGGGCTTCGACGGGCGCTCGCCGACGGTGTTCAGCACGCCGCCCCCGCCGCGGAACGATGGCTCGGGCGCGCACTCCCTGCCTGCCCAGGGCGAGCCGACGGCCCCCTTCGGGACCCAGCAGGGCTCGGGCCCGAGCTCGTCCGGCGCCCTGCCGACTTTTCGCCCGCCCCCGGGCCCGGCGGGGCCGCAGAGCGGGGTGCATCCCGGGAGCGGCGCGCACCCGCTTCCCACGTCGCCGGTGTCCGGTGGCTTCGAGGCCGCGGCACAGAGCTTCGGTCAGGAGGCCTTTCGGGAGACGGACCCTCTCGCCTCCGAGCGCCCCAGCGTGAACACGCCGCTCATGGAGGCGAGGCCCCGGCGCCGGTCCCGGAAGGCCAGCCAGGAGGTCACGACGCTCCGCTACCTGGTGGGCGGGCTCGCGTTCCTGCTCCTGGGTGGGGTGCTCGGCTACCTCGTCTTCGTGTTTCTGGGTTGAACGCTGGCCCGATTCGTAGGGGTTTTTGCCTCTTTTTCGGGCTCGCCCAGGGATTGCCCAGGGCCAGCACCCACCGCGAGGGGTAGGGGGACGACCTCGGCGACGGGGTTCTCGCCGAGCTTGTAGGCCTGCATCACGGCGCAGCGCTGGAGCCACTCGGACCGCCGATAGCCGTCCTGGGCATCGCCTCCCGCGCTGTGGGTGATGCTCTTCGCGATGTGCCGGAGCTCGGGCGCGTCCTCGTCGACGAGGGTCACGAACGTGTTCCGGGTGCAGTGGATGGCGCGCGGCGTAGCCCCGACGGTCCGGCAGTCCTGCTGGAGCCAGCGCCACGTGCTGCCCTGGGGGAGCGTCCGGGTGACGTCCGAGGGGCGCGGGACGATGAAGTCCTCGTCCGTCGGGAAGCGGCCTCCGAGCAGGGCCCAGCCGTCGGCGTCTAGGCGCCAGGCCTGGAGGTCGCGCGCCAGGGTCTTGTGGACGGGCACCTCCCTGGTGATGCCGACCCCCCGCTTGTCCTCCTTGAGCGGCTGCCACCCGTCGCCCTTCCTTGCGGCCTGGCGGCGGAGCTCGATTCGGGCGAGCGGCTCCGTAGTCCAGTCGACGTCCCCCCACGTGAGGCCCGCGGCCTCCTTGAAGCGCATGCCGGTCGCGAAGAGGAGGAGCCACAGCACGCGGCGGTAGCGCGGGATGCGGCGGTCGGAGAGGAGCGCCTCGACCTCGGGGCGCCGGTAGTAGCCGCGCGGTCGGCGGACCGGCCGGGGGCGCTCCCGCTCCTCGAGGAGGTCGGCAGGGCTCTGCCACGTGAGCTCATGGAAGCGGCGGAGACGGCGCTCCCACGCCTTCAGGTAGGCAACGAGAGTGCCCCAGACATTCGCCTGGGTGTTCTCGGCGAGGCGGCGCCCGGTGCGCGTGCTGATGGCGACCTGAAGGTGCTCCGTCACCTCGACGAGATGGTGGGCCTTCAGGTCGAGGATGCGCACGTCGCCGATTACCGGATAGACGTACGTCTCGAGCCGCTTGAGCTCGTCGTCCACGGTCTGAGGCGGCTTCGGAAGGTTCTGCCGGTGGTCGTTGATCTCGTCGAGAGCTTCGCCGACCGTGCGCTCCGCAATCTCGTCGAGCTGCTTCCCCCGCGGCCGGAGCTTGACCTCTCGCTCGAGCTCGCGGAGACGGCGCCGGGCGGCCCGGAGCTCCGTGCCCGCCACGCGTTGGGTCTGCGTGTTGTCGTGGTAGACGATGACGGTGTAGACGCCGCGCTCGTCCTTGTAGATGCCCTTCGCGACCTTGCGGAGCTCGGCCATCAGCTCGCCTTGACGCGCTCGAGGTAGGCCTCGAGGTCGTCGCGACGGATCCGGAGTTCGCGGCCGACGCGGTGGGCCTTGAGCTTGCCGCTCTTGATCTCGCCCTGAAGCCAGCGCGTGGAGCAGCCGATCGCGGCGGCGGCCTCGGAGAACTTCAGGACCTCCGAGTCCATGCGTCCCTTGAGCTCCTCGGCGAGCTCGCGGACCTCGGCACGCAGCTCGCGGACCTCCTCGAGCGTGGCCCTCTGCGTCTCCTCGGTGCCCATCAGTTCAGCCCCCTCGTTCGGCCGAAGTACGCGTGGAGGGTGCGCTCGATCCGGGACATCTCCTTCTCGAGGGAGTCTTGCTCCAGGGCGAGGAGGGCCTTGAGCTCCTTCATCCGGCGCTCGTCCATCGCCTCGCAGGCGGCGATGAGCTCCTGGAGGATCGGGTCCGTCGCCTGCATGTGGCGGCGCTTCGCCGCGTGGAGCTCCAAGTTGCCGAGCGCCTCGGCGCGGTGGTTTGCGAAGTCCGAGCGGGTCATCGGGTCACCGCCTCGTAGAGGGCCTCGGGGTCGAGCCGCCAGGTGAAGACGAGATTTCGGAAGAGCTTGGCGAAGTCCTCCCGGAACATCGCGTGCTTCGTGAAGCAGGTGGCCGCCTCGATGCACTTGAGGATCGGCAGGTACATGTCCGTCTTCTCGAACTCGGGCGCGAGAACGGCGAGCGCCTGATCCCGCTGCATCGGGGGGTAGGAGAGCGCCGAGTGCGCCATCCGGGGCGGCGTGAGGATCTGGTCTCCCGGGTCCGACACCTCGGGGTCGATGTTCTCGAGCATGTACGTGAGCGCCGCTCGAACGGCGCGGAGCCCGCCGCCCGGGGGGATGGCCTCGGCGGCCAGCCCATCGAGGCCACCGCAGCGGGCGAAGTCCTGCGCCTTGTCCTCGAGGAGCCGGCAGAGCGACTCGAGCCGGGCAGCGTGGGACGGGAGGCCAAGGGCCGGACGCGGCGGGACGCTCCGACCGGAGCCGTAGTTCGAGCGATCGAGCGTGGCGGTCGCGTTCTCCATCACGCCACCTCCTTCAGCGCGGTCTCGATGACGCGAAAGGCGAGGGCGCCGGCGAGCGCCTTGCACGCCTCCTCGGCCGTCCCAAAGCGCTGGTACGCGAGGCCCGTCCAGTCGAGGAAGCGGTGCGACCGCTCGTCCAGGCCGTCGAAGTAGAAGCGCCCCGTGATGGCGCTGTGGGTCAGCCGGATGAGCCCGGAGGGCGTGTCGCCGGTCCAGGTGCGCGGGCCGGTGCGGGTGAGCGAGATGTCCATGGGGTTCCTTTCAGGCGGCGTGGTGCGGCGCCGACAGGAACCATGTTGCGTATTGATTCGTATTGGCGCAACGCTCGACGAAACGTGTCACTCATCCGTCACGTTGTCGGAGGAACGTTGCCCCGCGGCGATGCCCCCCTTCCACAGCACGTCCACGCCGAGTGCGGCCACTCCCATCAGGAGAACCCCATGCGTCGTCCTCCCCAGCGGGCCGGAGCGCTGAGGGGCCGTCTCCAGCAGCTTCATCCCGGTAACGAGGGGCAGGGAGCGCCACGCCTCCAGAAGAGCGCCCGAGAGGCGCTCGAGGGTCTCGCTGTCGAGCTCCATGAGCTCCTTGGGCGAGTAGCCCGCCACATCCGAGCACGCCTTGAGGAACGCCTCGTGGGCCTCATCAGCCTCCATCGTGCCCCAGTTCTCGGGCGCATGGGCGTGGGTTGCCGCGGACAGGAGACCCGCGGCGAGGTGATCCCGCTGCCCAACTCCATGGAGCAGCCAGTCGGGCGTGGTGCCTAGGACCTCGGCCATCTTCGCCGCGCGATCTCGCGGAGGAACAGCACGCCCCGTGATGTACCGCCACACGGCCGTTCGCCCCAGCCCCAGCGCTTCCTGCAACTCCTTGCTGGACACCCCCGCGGCAAGCATGGCCTCGGAGATACGAAGCCCGCGCAGCCGGTCCCCGTCGTTCATTCGCCCACGCTAGCACGCGGCGCGTTTCGCTTCAGCGAGCGCGATCTTGTTGCGTATATACGAACCGCGGTGTATATGGCAGACCCATGGCCACTGCACGGACTCCCAGCTACGCCGCCGTCCCGATGCTCGCCGCCGAGATGGCTCGGCGCGGCTTGAGCTACGCCGACCTGGGCGGCCACCTCGGCATCTCCGCCAGCGCGGTGGGCGCCTACATGCGCGGGCGGGCGCGTCCGTCCCTGGTCATCGCCGTGGCGCTCGAGGAGACGCTCGGCATCCCCGTGGCGGCCTGGACGAGGCCCGCCCCCGAACCGCTCCCGCTCAAGCCGCGGCCGAAGCCGCTGCCCTATCCGGGCGACCCCAGACCGGCGGAGGACGACGCCGCCTGACTTCTGGCCTTCCGCGACCGGGCCGCGTTGAGGGTGAGCGGGCTCGGGGACGGAAGGCGAACGCCGCCCCCCCGAAAGCAGAAAGGGGACGGCGCTCAACCTCACCTGAAAGGAGAGCCATGGCAGGCTCCCCCGTTAGTGTAACGCAGACACGAAGTCCCGACAACCCCGACCTTCTCGACTTCGCCCTTCGGGCCCTCCGCGCCGGCCTGCGGCCCGTTCCCGTTCGGGAGCGCATCAAGGCGCCCGCCCTCCCCTCGTGGAAGCGGTACCAGAATCACGTGCCGCAGGAGGCCGAGGTCCGGACCTGGTTCGGGAAGCCCCGCGCCGGCGTCGGCCTGATCATGGGCAACGGCGTCGAGTGCCTCGACTTCGACACGGACGAGGCGTGGGAGGCGTTCCAGCAGGTTGCCGAGGCAGCCGGGCACGAGGAGCTCCTCGACCACGTGGCGTCGGGCTACCTCGAGAAGACCCCGCGGGGCTGGCACGTCCTCTACCGCTGCCCCGAGGTGGCCGGAAACCAGAAGCTCGCGGTGGTCGACGGCAAGGCGGTCATCGAGACCCGCGGGACCGGGGGCTTCGTGATCACGGCGCCGAGCGGGGGTGCGGTACACCCCACCGGACTCTCGTACGTCCTTCAGCGCGGCGGCGTCGAGGGGCTCCGGGGCATCCACCCCGAGGAGCGGGCCGTCCTCTTCGACCTCGCTCGGCAGCTCTCGTCGGAGGCGCCGCGCCCGGCGGAGCCGTTCCGGCCCCCACCGGCCCGAGAGCTCGCGGGGGAGGGCTACCGCCCCGGGGACGACTACAACGCCCGCACGTCCTGGCGAGAGATCCTTGAGCCGCACGGGTGGGTGTGCGTCAAGCAGCGCGGCCCCGAAGAGTTCTGGCGTCGCCCCGGCAAGAACAAGGGGCACGGCGCCACCGTGAACTTCCAGGGGAACGACCTGCTTTGGGTCTTCACCACATCGACGCCGTTCCAGAATGAACGTTCGTACGATAAGTTCGGCGCCTACGCGGTGCTGAACCACGGGGGCGACCACTCCGAGGCAGCGCGCGAGCTCGCGAAGCAGGGCTACGGCGACGAGCGCGCCGCGCGCCCCCGCCTTCAGCCCGTCGACATCTCGGCGCTCGTGCGGAGCAACGAGGAGGAGCGCGAGGAGATCGCCCCGCTTCCCCGCAAGGCTCGCTTCCCCGAGCACCTGCTAAGGACCGATGGCCTCGTTGGCGACTTCGCATCGTACATCTCGGACGCCGCCTACCTCCCCCAACCGATCCTCGCGCTCGGCTCCGCACTGACGGTGCTGGGGGCCGTCATGGGGCGCCAGGTTCAGACCCCCGGAGGATTGCGGACGAACGTCTTCGCCCTCGGCCTCGGCGAGTCCGGGTGCGGCAAGGAGGCCACGCGCTCGCTTCCCCGACGGGCGCTGGGCGAGGCGGGCCTCGCGAAGCTGGCCACGACTGATGACGTGACGGGCGACGCCGCGATCCACCGTGCCCTCGAGGACTGCCCGTCCTGCGTCTTCATGCTCGACGAGGTCGGCGAGCTGATGAAGAGCCTCGCGAACCCGCGGAGCGGGGACTACAAGCGAAGCCAGTAAACGGCCTTCCTTCGGCTCTACGGCACCGCGAACTCGACCTACTACGGCAAGACGTACGCGGGGCGCGACAAGGAGCCGGTCAAGATCGAGCAGCCGAACCTCTGCATCTGGGGCACCAGCGTGCCGCAGAGCGTGTGGGAGTCGATGACGAGCGCCGAGGTCGTGGGGTCTTAGATAGGAATGGATTTACATGTCAGATGTGTGGCGCTGTTGCAGGTGAATTACACCCATACGACTCAACAAGAAAGACTCGCCTACACATTGGCCACATTATCG
>JBCDGX010000051.1:0-14939 GCA_038750805.1 Myxococcota bacterium | reverse complement strand
GAGTCGGGCCCGATGCTCGACGCGGACCGGGGCTTGGTTCGCCTCGCGGCGGGCATCGCGCTGGTCGGGCTGCTGGCCGGGGCCTTCGCGATCGCGGCGATCCCCGGCGAGACCCCCGAGGCGCCCGACCCACAGGCCCTCCCGAGCGCGGCGATGCGGCGGCTCGTGCGCGCGACGCCCGAGGGGGAGCGCCTGGCCTGCAGCGCCTTCGCCGTGCGGGAGGAGCTGCTCGCCACGACGGCCGATTGCGTGCTCCGCCTCGAGGAGGCGCGCGGGCGCGGAGAGGCCGTCCGCGCGCTGGGCGTGGAGGGCGCTGCGCCGCTCCGCCGGCTCTGGCGGCACCCGGCCTACGACCCGGCGACGGGGAGCGCGGACGTTGGGCTCGTGGAGCTCGAGGGGCCCGCCGCGACGAGCGTCGTCCGCCTGGCCACCCCCGAGCGGCTCGCGACGCTCGGGGGCGGCGCCGCGCTTCGCGCGCTCGGCTTCGCCCTGGACGCCTCGCGCCCCGAGCCTGCGCCCCTGGCCCTCGTGGGCGCCGAAGGCCAGGAGCTTCTGCACGGGGAAGCGGCGGCGGACGGCGCGGCGGTGCTCGACGCCGGCGGCGCCGTCGTCGGCCTTCATGCCGTCGCGGGGGCCGCGCCCTTCGGGACCGGGAAGGTGATGCGGGCCGATCTCGTGCTCGCGCTGCTCTCGGGGCTCGGTCGCTGAGCTGCGGGCGCGGGCGGCTGCCACGTGAATGAGGACCCCGTGGGAGCCGTCACCTCCTGTGAGCTGGCTCGTTTCGCGGTCGTTTCTTCGGGTCCGGAGCCCTTCTTGGGCCTCCGGGGCCCTCGACGAACCCTGCGGCCGGCTGCTACACGCCCTCTCTCGCCCCTCGGGACCCCTCCATGAACACGTCCGCGTCACGTTCCCTCCTCGCTCGGGCGCTCACGGCGCTCGCTCTCTCCTTCCCGCTCCTTCCCGGCGTCGTCGCGGCGCAGGACGCCGACGTGGTCGGCCTCCTCCGCGACCATGGACGCATGGGCCGCAACGACGCCGTGGCGACGGTCGAGGCCGTCGACGAGGTGATGAAGCGGAACGCCGCCGAGGGCGGCGACGGCTTCGACGCGCTTCGGCGAAAGACGCACCGGGCGCTCTTCGGCGACGACCCCGTCACGCCGCGCAACCTCCCGGCGGTGCTCGAGCGGCTCGAAGCGGGCCTCGACGTGGCGACGCTCCAGGTCTTCTTCGCGCGCGGTCGGCACGACGTGGTGCTCTGCGCCGCGAACTTCGCTCTCCGTACGCAGCAGTGCGACTCGCTGATCGCCGCGGCCACGGAGACCCGCATGGGGAGCCCCTTCCCGCGGCCGGACAACGGCGCGGGCTTCGAGCGCTCGCTCCGCCGCGCCAACGTCGACCGGACGGCGGCAGCGTCCATCGTCGAGCGCGCGCGGACGGTCACCACGGGCGTGCCCGCGGTGGTCACGCGCGACGATCGCGGCCGGGCCATCCTCCGCATGCTCGCGGCCTGCCCCGGCGGGACCGAGGGCCGCCTCGCGCAGTTCCGCCAGTGGAACCTCGGGCCGACGGCCACGCTCATGCAGTGCGTCGCGCGCGACATCGTCGCCCACGGGCGCATCGGCGAGGCCGAGGCGGTCTTTGCGCTGACCGAGGAGCAGGCCCTCGCGTTCCTCTCCTGGGGCGCGCCCCGGGAGGCCGACGCGCTCATGGCCGAGGTGCGGGGCCGGCCCGCGCCGGGTGCCGGAGGCGCCCCGGCGGAAGGAACCGCAAGCGCCGAGCCGGGTGAAGGCGCCGAGCCGGCCGCCACGACCCCGCCTCCCGTCACGCAGCCCGAGGTCACCGGCGGCGGGAACACCGAGATGAGCGCCGAGTCGCTCCGCAGCCTCGGCCGCGCCCAGTTCCGCGCCGGAAACTACGCCGACGCCCGGACGCTCTACCAGCAGGCCTCGGAGCGCGAGCCCGAGCACGCGGGCACCTGGGCCGCCATCGGCAACGCCTCGAGCCAGCTCCGGGACTACGCCGTCGCCGCCGAGGCCTTCGCGAAGGCCGTCGCGATCGAGGGCGACAACGTCGATTTCCGCATCTCCCTCGGCCGCGCGCAGGCCGACAACGGCGACACGGAGGAGGCCATCGCGACGCTCGTCGCGGCCCTCGGCGTCGACCCCTACAACCGCATCGCGCGGGAGGGCATCCGTGCCCTCGGTGGCGAGCCCCCGCCCCCGCCCCTTCCGCAGCTCCCGGAGCGCCACCAGATCGTGGCCACCATGAGCCCGCTCCGCGACGCCCTCCGGGACTGCTCGCCGACCTTCCGCGGGCCCATCACCTTCCAGGTGATCATCGAGGGACCGACCGGCTCGGTCATGTTCAGCCGCGGCGACGCCGAGCAGATCAGCGAGGAAGAGGGTCAGTGCATGGACGGCGTCGTCCAGGGCGCCCAGTTCCCGCGCTTCCAGCAAGAGACGCTGGAGATCTACTACCCCTACGAGCTCTGAGCCCCGCGGGCCGCGGCGGCGTGGGAACGCGGCCGCGGCTCAGTCGAGGAGCGCGCCGAGGTCGGCCAGCATCGCGTCGAGGAGCGCCTCGCCGCGGGCCTGGCCGGCGTCGACGCTCTCGCCCTCCGCGAGCTCGATGCGCACGTCCGCGTAGGTCTTGAGCTTCGGCTCGGTGCCGCTCGGGCGGAGCATCAGGCGATGCCCGCCCGCGAGCTCGTAGCGGACGACGTTAGCGGCGGGAAGGGTGAGCGGCGTCGTTCCGGCCGCGTCCCGGCGCGTCCGGGTGGCGAAGTCGCTCACGGCTTCGATCGGCAGGCCTCCAAGGGCCGCCGGCGGCGTGGCGCGCGCCTTCGCCATCATCGCGCGGATTTTCGCGGCGCCCTCGGCGCCTGGCAGCACGCGGCTGACCTGCCGGCTCGCGTAGAGGCCGTAGCGCCGGGCCATGCGCTCGAGCTCGTCGATGAGCGTCCAGCCTCGGGCGCGGCACCACGCGGCCATCTCCGCGAGCGCCACCGCTGCGTGCACGCCGTCCTTGTCGCGCACCACGGGCCCGACGGCGTAGCCGAGCGCCTCCTCGTAGCCGAAGACGAAGCGCGCGCCCTCCCGCTCGAGCTCCATCGCGCGCGCGTGGATCCACTTGTGGCCCGTGAGCGTCTGCTCCGCATGCACGCCATGGGCGGCGCCGATGGCGAGGAGGAGCGGCGAGCTGACCACGGTGCTGAGCACCACGCGCGTACCCTCGGCCCTGCCGTTCTCGAGGAGGTAGTGGGCGAGCAGGCAGCCGATCTCGTTGCCGTTGAGGAGCACGAGCTCCCCTTCGTGGCGAACCAGGGCCGCGAGCCGGTCCGCGTCCGGGTCGTTCGCGAGCACGAGGTCGGCGCCCTCGGCCTCCGCGAGCGCCGTGGCGAGGTCGAGCGCGCCGTCCTCCTCGGGGTTCGGGAAGGCCACCGTCGGGAAGGTTCCGTCGGGCTCCGCCTGCTCGGGCACCGAGCTCACGTGCACGAAGCCCGCGTCCGCCAACGCTCGTCGGGTCCACGGGTCGCCCACGCCGTGGAGCGCGGTGATGACGATGCGCAGGTCCCGCGGCCCGTCGGGGTCGAGGCGGTGGGGCGGCAGGGCCGCCAGGTAGCGCTCACCCACCTCGGCGCCGAGGCGCGTGACGCGTTCCCCGGCGTCCGCCAGGCGCGTGCGGGGCACGGAGGCCACGCTCGCGACGGCGGCGATGGCGTCCGCGATGCCCAGGTCGTGCGGCGGCACGATCTGGGCTCCGTCGCCCCAGAAGACCTTGTAGCCGTTGTAGTCCGGCGGGTTGTGGCTGGCGGTGACGACCACCGCGGCGGCTGCGCCCTGGTCGAGCAACGCGAAGGCGCCGAGGGGCGTCGGCACCGGGGCGTCGAAGAGATGGACCCTCAGCCCGGCCCCGAGCACGACCTCGGCCACGTCCTCGGCGAAGCGTCGGCTCTTTCGCCGCGCGTCGAAGCCGATCACGACGCCGCGCTCGCGCGCGTCCGGCGCGTCCGCCAGGAGGTGCGCGCAGAGCCCCGCCGTCGCCCGGATCACGACCGCGCGGTTCATGCGCATCGGCCCCGCTCCGAGCAGCGCGCGGAGGCCCGCCGTGCCGAACTGGAGGAAGCCCGCGAAGCGCTCCTCCAACGCCTCCGCGTCGCCGGCGTCGAGGAGCGCGCGGAGCTCGGCCGCCGTCTCGGGATCGGGGTCGTCCGCGATCCACGCGTCGACCGCGTGCCGGAGCGGCGCCGGCAGGGCGGAGGCTTCGCTCATCCCCCGAGAGGTAGCGCGGCCGGGGCGGGGCTCAAAGGGTCCGGCTCACGGTGCCGCGACGATGGCGTCGCACACGGCGCGGGGCAGGACGCGCGCCGGACCGGGGCCCACGGGGTTCAGGTAGAGCGCGTCGATGCCCTGGCGCTCGACCTCCGCCATCAGCTCCTGGGCCCCGAGGCGCCGGAGCTCGACCTGTGCCTGCATGCCGGCGTCGAGGGCCCCGAGGAAGCCGGCGAAGGCGTCCGGTGCGGTGCACACGACGGCGGGCTGCTGAAAGCCCTCGTGGCCCGCCTTGGCGATAAGCCGCCCGTCGGCGAAGACGGGCACGTGGTAGGCGCGAAAGCTCCGGAGGGAGGCCATCAGCTCCGGCGTCGCCCGCGGGTCGTCGCCGGCCGCAAGGCCCCGCTCGATGCGCACGGCGACGGCCCAATCCCGGAGCCCGTCGAGGGCCCCACCCTCGAAGCTCAGGAGGTCGCCGTCGAAGCCTCCGGCGTTCACCCGGACGGCGGCGACGGTGGCGGGGAGCGATTGAAAGAGCTCCACGCCGTCCACGCCGAGCACGTAGGTGCCGAGGAGCGCGCCCTGGTTCGACGCCTGCTGCGCCGTGCCCTGCTCGGTGAAGAGCCAGAGCTCTTCCGGCGGGACCGCCGTGCGCGCGCCGAAGGACATCTTCCGCGCCTGCGCCATCGCGTCCCCGTGGAGCGCTCGATAGAACTGGAGCGGGACGAGCCACTCGCGGTGCTCGACGAACGCGCGGTGAAGCTCCTCGGGAGAGCTCTCGCCACGGAGCCTGGCGTGGACCGTGGCCCGCGGGCGGGACATGGGCGGGGGCGGGATCATGGGCGCGTCGCGGCGTGCCGAGCATCGCAGAAGTGATGCCGCGGAGGAAAGGCGCAGGAGCCCCCGGCGCTCATTCGGTCGCTGCGGCCCGGGCGCGCGCTCGGGCCCGGGCTTCGCGGGCGCGCTCCTCGTTGATGTCGATCAGGCGCTCGAGGATCGGCGTGGCGAGGTTCAGGCTGAGCGGCACGTTCATCTCGTCGTAGCGCTTCGACTGCGCGTTGAGCTTCATCGCGAGGCGGCTCCCGCCGATCGGGACCGGGGGTCGCGGGACGATCGTCACCCGCCGGAGATCGACGCCGTGCACGGCGAGCTCGCTCCGGAAGAGCTGTGCGCTCCGGGCTGCGTCGGGCCCCCGAAGGCCCTGGGCGTCCATGCCCAGGTGCACCCAGACCCAGACGTTCCCCCCTTCGACCGAGGGTCCGCGCCGCGGGACGAGCTCGCGGAGGGCGGCGATGGCCCGATCGCGCTCCTCCTCCCGAAGCAGGTGGTAGCGCTCGAGCGCGATGTCGCCCTGCCCGAGGCGGGCGGCCAGCACCGTGCGCCGGGCGAGCGCGATGGCCTCTTCGGGGAGCTCGCGGCCCGCGACGGCGAAGCCCTTCGCTTCCTCGTTCCGCTCGTGACGGTTCGGGTTCTCGACGACGGAGAGCACCAGGTGCTCCCGGCGGAGGCGCTCCCCGAAGTAGCGGAGGTCGCTGGCGGTGATCTGCCGGGCGCCCTCCTGGGCGGCGGCCTCCGGCCCCTCGCTCGCGGCCCGGGCCATGGCCGCGCCGGCGGCGGCGAGCATGCGCACGCTGCGGCGCGCGTTGCTCACGCGGAGGCGCTGCGGCGCCAGCACCCCGCGGGGCTTGGTGGCCTCTTCGTGGAGGCGCTCCGAGGGCGGGAAGCTCCCGAAAAGGGCGCGCGGCGTCGGGATGGCCGCCCAGGCCTCGTCGTCGTCCAGCGGGGGCGCCTGGGGCGGGCGCAGCGCTTCGCCGGTCATGGCGGCCGCCACGGCCACCGTGACCCAGCCGAGGGGCGGCATGACCGCGACGGGATCGTGGTCGATGGGGTGGTCCTGCTGGCTGAAGAGCGCGTCGCGGAGGGCGAAGGTCTTCCGCGTTCCCGCCGTCGCGACGCGCCAGCGCTCGGCGATGGTGTCGCCGCTGTCCTCGTAGAAACCGTCCTCCCGCCGCGCGCCGCGCATGGCGACGTTGTTCGCGTCGTAGACGAGGTTGGCGAAGCGGGGGCCGATGGGCGGCACCAGGCGGGGCACGAGGTGGTCGTAGCGAGCCGGCGCGAGGAGCCGGTCGCCGGCCTCGACGTAGGGGTACCCGGGCAGCGGGCGCTCGCGCTCCGGGAGCTCGCCCGGGTCCGCGGGGGGCGCCTCCGCGGGCGGCGGGCGCTCGGCCTGGGCCGGGGCCTCTCCCTCGCAGCCGGCCAGCGCGGCGAGCAAGACCGCAGCGAGCGCGAGGCGTGCGGCCCTCCTCCGTTCGCGGAGCATGTCGCGGAGCGGCACCACCAGCCAGCTCCCGGCCATGAGCGGCACCAGCCAGAGCGTGGCGCCGGCCATGGTCTGCGTGCCCAGCAGGTCGCCCGCGAGCCGCCCGTAGCAGAAGGGCACGTGCACGATGTAGGCGAGGAGCGTCCCCCGGCCGAGCTGCGTCAGGGCCGCCCGCGTGCGGGGGCCGAGCGCCGGCGCGAGCGCCATCCCCGCGGCGAGCACGAGCACCCCGCGCCCGGCGTAGGCGAGCACGTTCGGCCACACGGCCACGTGCGCCCGGGAGAGCCGGTCCCCCCCGACCACGAGCTCCGTCAGCGCGTCGCCCGCCAGCGCGACGCCGAGGCCACCGAGCGCCGCGATCGCGAGCGCCCTCCGCGAGCTCCCGGCCACGGCAGCGAAGGGGGAGTCGTCGGCGGCGCGCAGGAGCACCACCGTCGTCGCGACCCCGACCCCCAGCCAGGCCGCGAGCGGAACGAAGGGCATGCGCGTGTAGGGCGGTACGTCGGCCACGAGCGCCACTGCGAAGCCGAGTGGGGTCGGGGTCCCCGGCGTAAGCGCGCTGAGGAAGGGGCAGACGAGCGTCACCGCGAGCGCGAGGCCGGCCGAGCGCCGCGCGAAGCGCCCGAGGTCCGGCGCGCCCGCTCCGTCCGGCCTCACGCCCCACGCGGCAGCGGCCGCGATGCTCAGACCGATCACATGAAGCACGTCGGCGCGCAGCAGCGTCGGGAGGTCGAGCCCCCCGTCCAAGAGCCCGTAGGCGAGGTTCACCGCGTAGCCGTAGCCGAACACCTGAAGGCCCCGCCGGACGAGCGCGCGCCGGACGTCGCCGGCTCGCTCGCCCTTCTGGACCGCGGCCCGGAGGCGCATGGTCATCGCCGCCCCCGCGAGCACCAGGAACGAGGGGAGCGGGAGCGTGCCGAGCACGCGCGTGAAGGCGTAGGCCGTGTCGCGATGCTCCGGCGCCACCCAGCCGTGGTAGGCATGGCCCTGGATCATCACGAGGGACGCGACGGCCCGGGCGACGTCGACGCCCGCCACGCGCCGGCTCGGCCCGGCTTCGCTCCCGCCCGCCACGACGTCCTCATTCCTCCGCGAAGGCGCGGATCAGCCGATGCGCCAGGGAGATGGGCGGCGGCACGAAGAAGCCCTTCGGGGCGCGCAGCTCCTCGCGGCTGAACCAGCGCGCCTCCTCGAGCTCGTCGTCGTCGAGGCTGACGTCGCCCTCGCGGGCCTCGCAGCGGAAGGCGAGCATGAGCGAGCGCGGGAAGGGCCAGGGCTGCGAGCCGACGTAAACGGGCGTCTCGACCTCGAGGCCGACCTCCTCGAGGGTCTCGCGGACCACGCATTGCTCGAGGCTTTCGCCGGGCTCCACGAAGCCCGCCAGGGCCGAGACCATGCCCCGGGGCCAGCGCGGCTGCCGGGCGAGGAGGGCCTGGTCCCCGCGGGTCACGAGGATCATCACCGCCGGGTCCGTGCGGGGGAAGGTCCGGGCGCCGCAGTGGGTGCACTCCTTGGCGAAGCCCGCATCGACCGAGCGGAGCGCGTCCGAGCCGCAGCTCTCGCAATGGCGGGCCGCGCGGTGCCAGCGCAGCATGCCGCGCGCGTAGAGCAGGGGCTCGAGCACCGGCCAGGGGAGCGCCGCGCCCGCGACGCGGAGGTCCTCGAAGCGCCCGCTCTCACCGAGCTCGAAGCTCGCCGGGTCGACGTCCCCGTCGAGCTCGAGGGCCAGCCAGCGCGCCCCCTCGGCCTCGCCCATGAAGACCTGCGCCGAGGCGCGCTCGAGGAGGTGTCCGTGCGTGCCCACGGTGAGCGGGGCCGGCCGCCCCTCGCGGAGCAGCGGTCGCCCGCGCCAGAGCGCGACCAGCCGCGTGGCCGGGTCGTCGTACGCCGCGCCGAGGTAGGCGTCGTCCTTACGACGCAGTCCCTGGCGGTCGAGGATCGCCCGCGGGGCGTTCAGGGGCTTCGGGGAGCGCACGGCGTAGGCTCGCATCCCCTCGGCGGCCTCGCCACGTGCCGGTGCGGGGGCCGCTCTCCGTGCGAGCAGGTCATCGATCTTCTCCGCGGGCACGCCGCCGCGGCGGCGCACGGCACTCGCGCGCCATCCCCTCGCCTCGAAAACGCACCACGTTTCCTCGGGCTCGCGGACGCACACGAGCGCCGCACGGCGTCCACGTCGCCTGTGGCGGAGAAGATCAACAACCTGCTAGAAGCGCGCCTCATGGGGCATTGGTACGAAGAGACCTTCCACGGCACGCGGCTCTCGCTGGAGGTCACCGAGACCCTCTTCGCGGGGAAGAGCGACTACCAGACCGTCGAGGTCTTCGACACGAAGCCCTACGGGCGGGTGCTCGCCATCGACAGCGTCTTCATGACGAGCGAGGCGGACGAGTTCATCTACCACGAGCTCCTCGCGCACCCCGCGCTGCTGACCGTTCCGGACCCGAAGCGCGTGCTCGTGATCGGCGGCGGCGACGGCGGCACCGTCCGCGAGGTGCTCCGCCACCCCGGCGTCCAGAGCTGCGTGATGATCGAGATCGACGAGCTCGTCGTGCGGGCGAGCCAGGAGCATCTCCCCACCATCGGCACGGCCTGGAAGGACCCCCGCCTCGACGTCCGCTTCATCGACGGCATCGACTACGTGAAGAGCTCGGACGACGCGCCCTACGACGTCATCCTCCTCGACGGGACCGACCCCATCGGTCCCGGTGAGGTGCTCTTCCAGCTCGAGTTCTTCCAGGCCTGCAAGCGCATGCTCGCGCCCGGCGGCGTGCTCTCGCTCCAGAGCGAGACGCCCATGCTGCTCCGGGACATCTTCTTCGCCACGCAGAAGAAGCTCCGCAGCCTCTTCACCAAGGTGCAGCCCTATTTCGCGGGCGTGCCGCTCTACGCCTCGGGGAGCTGGAGCTGGACCTGGTGCTCGGACGAACGCGACCACCTGGCTCCCGACGAGGCGCGCCTCGCCGCCCTCGAGGACGGCCTCCGCTACTACAACCGCGAGGTGCACGCCTCGGTCTTCGCGCAGCCGAGCTACGTGCGCCGGGGCCTCGAGGCGCTCTGAGCGCCGGGAAGCCGCCACCGGGGCCGTCGAGCGGGCCTCTGCCCTTCGACGAGCCGGGTCGCGGCTCGGGGCTCACCCCGGGGCGGCGTCGTTCGCGTAGGTCGCCGCGGCGTCGGGGGCCGCGGGGGGCTCGCTGGGCACGATGCGATGGCGCCAGGCCGTGACCTGCCGGCGCTCGTTGCCCTCCGGGATGACGAGCGCGCAGTCCACGTAGCCCACCGTTCGCACGACCCCGAGGCGCCACTCGGCGTTCTCGTCGACGGCGACGTGGGCCCACACCACGTCGCCCTCCTTGGGCACGTACCCCGTCGCTCGACGGACTTCCTCGGAGGATGGCTTCCGCTTGACGTTCATGACTCTCTGGATGGACGAACGGCGAGGAAACGGGTCACGTGAACCCGACGGACGACATCGCCGCAACGCAGGCCTGCTCGCGAACGCCGTTCAGAAGAGGGCGAGCTGCTTCGCCGGGGCGCTCCCCGTGAGCACGAGCGGCGCGTCCTGCGCGGCGACCTCGAGCCGCACGCCCGGGCGCAAGGCGTCCCGTACGGCCTCGCGCGCCTTACGCGGCGTGTTGTTCGACTGGCTCAGGTGCATGAGCACCACCCGCTCGAGCGCCCGCCCGAGCCGCCTCAGGAGCCCCGCCGCCTGGGCGTTCGCGAGGTGCCCGTAGCGCCCCCCGACGCGCGCCCGCACCGACGCGGGATAGGGCGCCATGGCAAGGAGCTGCGGGTCGTGGTTGGCCTCGAGGAGAAGCGTCCGGACGTCCCTCAGCGCCCGCGGAAGGCTCGCAGGGATGTGGCCGAGGTCGGTCACCAGCGCCGCCTCGTCCGCCCCGTCGCCGACGATCAGCGCCACCTGCGCCTCGTCGTGCGGCACCGCCACGGCGCCGATGCGGAGCTCTCCCACGCCGAAGGAGGCCTGGGGGCGAAGGGTCACGCGCCGCGCGGCTTCGGGCAGCTCGACCTGCCGCGCCGTGCGCTCCTGGAGGTGGACGGGGCACTCGTAGGCCGCCGCGACGCTCTTGGCGTGCTGCACGTGGTCCCCGTGCGCGTGGGTCAGCACGAGGGCGTCGAGGGATCCGAGGTCGTCGCCCGTCGCTTCCCGGTAGCGGGTCCGCGTCGCCCGCACGCTCAACCCCGCGTCGACGAGGACGCGCGTCCCGCCGCTCTCGAAGACCGTCGCGTTCCCCTGGCTGCCGCTCCCGAGCACGACGATGCGCACGCTCGACCCTCACATGCGTTCAGCCAGGGTTCAAGGCGTGCCCAGCGCGGCGCCGATGGCGTAAGGTCCGGCCCGCGGCTGGCCACGGTGGGGCAACGGCCCGAAACACCGGAGGCAATGGTGACCGAGAGCGACGACGCGAACGCGACCCCCCCGGCGGCCCCGCCCGCGCCCCCGCGGACCCCCGGCGACGACCCGGCGCTCGCGATCGACCCGCCCGACGCCGGGACCCGCATCGCCGAGCCGCGGGCCTATGACGCCATCCTCCTCGTCAGCTTCGGGGGGCCCGAGAAGCGCGCGGACGTCATGCCCTTCCTCGAGCGCGTGGTGGCGGGCAAGCGCGTCCCGAAGGAGCGGCTTCTCGAGGTGGCCGAGCACTACTACCACTTCGGCGGGAAGAGCCCGATCAACGACCAGAACCGCGCGCTCATCGCGGCGCTGGAGAAGGAGCTCGCGCTCCACGGACCCAAGCTCCCGGTCTACTGGGGCAACCGCAACTGGGACCCGCTGCTGCCGGACACGCTGGCGAAGATGCGCGACGACGGCGTAAAGCGCGCGCTCGCCATCTTCACGAGCGCCTTCTCGAGCTACAGCGGCTGCCGCCAGTACCGCGAGAACATCGCGAAGGCCCGGGCCGAGGTGGGCGAGGGCGCGCCGGTCGTCGACAAGGCGCGCGCCTTCTTCAACCACCCGGGTTTCATCGAGCCCATGGTCGAGCGCGTGCGCGAAGCCCTCGCCCAGCTCCCCGAGGGCCGGCGGCGCGCGGCCCGCATCGCCTTCACGGCCCACAGCATCCCGCTGACGATGGCCAAGCATTGCGCCTACGAGGAGCAGCTCGAGGAGGCGTGCCGGCTCGTGGCCGAGGCCGTCGGGAAGAGCGAGCAGCAGCTCGTCTACCAGAGCCGCAGCGGCCCGCCGCAGGTGCCCTGGCTCGAGCCGGACATCCTCGACCACATGCAGGCGCTCCGGCAGATCGGCTGCGAGGACCTCGTGCTCGTGCCCATCGGCTTCGTCTCGGACCACATGGAGGTGCTCTTCGACCTCGACGAAGAGGCCCAGGAGCTCGCCGAGGAGCTCGGCATGAACGTGGTCCGGGCCGGGACCGTGGGCACGGACCCGACCTTCGTCGCCATGCTCCGGGAGCTCATCGCCGAGCGGACGGGTGAGGTCGAGGACCGGCGCGTGCTCGGCAAGCTCCCCACGAAGCACGACGTCTGCCCCGCCGATTGTTGCCTCTACCCGGTGCGCCGGGGACCGCCGCCGGGCGTGGGAGGCAAGCCGGGCGCCGGCCGCCCCGCCGGCAAGCCGAGCGCGGGCTGAGGGCTTGCGCCGGGGGCCCGGCGCCGTACCTTTTCGAGCCGCTCAGGAGGACCGCATGGCCGAGGATCCGCGCGCGCTCATCGTCGAGCTCTGCCGACAATTCTACACGCTCGGCTGGGTGTCCGGGACCGGCGGGGGCGTGAGCCTCCGCGCGGGCGAGCGCATCTACATGGCGCCGAGCGGCGTGCAGAAGGAGCGCCTCCGCCCGGAGGACCTCTACGAGCTCGACCTCGAGGGCAAGGTCCTCAAGGCGCCGGCGCACGCGACGCGGCTCAGCGCCTGCGCGCCGCTCTTCCTCCACGCCTTCACCAAGCGCGGCGCGGGGGCGGTCCTGCACAGCCATTCGGTGAACGCCATGCTCGCGACGCTCACGCCCGAGTCGGAGTTCCGGACCACACACCTCGAGATGCAGAAGGGCATCCGCGGCGCCGGCTACCACGACGAGCTGGTCGTGCCGATCATCGAGAATACGGCGCACGAGCACGAGCTCTCGGACAGCCTCGGGGAGGCCATGGACGCTTACCCCGAGAGCGACGCGGTGCTCGTCCGGCGCCACGGCGTCTACGTCTGGGGTGCGACCTGGGAGCAGGCCAAGACCCAGGCCGAGTGCTACGACTACCTCTTCGAGGCGGCCGTGAAGATGCGGCAGCTCGGCATCGACCCGGCGGCCAAGCCCCTGCGCCCGGTGCGGGACGGCGCGGCGGAGTGAGGCGAAGAGGGGACCCATGGAAGCGACCTGGCTCGACGACGGAACCCCCATCGCGCCCGACACCCTCGCCGCGGAAGGCGTGACGAACGACCGGCTCCCGCTCGAGGCGGCGGCTCATCAGGCCGACCTCGACACGCTCAAGACCGAGCGTGGCTACGGGACGCAGGACCAGGTCGAGCTCCGGCCGGACACGCCGAACCTCGATGGGATCTGCGCGAAGTTCGTTGACGAGCACCTGCACGACGAGGACGAGGTGCGCTTCGTCCTCGAGGGCGAGGGGCTCTTCGACATCCGGAGCACGGACGATCGCTGGATGCGCGTGAAGGTGACGCCCGGCGACCTCATCGTGGTCCCGGCCAAGCGCTACCACCGCTTCGAGCTCACGGAGGCGAAGACCATCCGCTGCGTCCGACTCTTCCAGGACGCCAGCGGCTGGGTGCCCCACTACCGGGCGGCCGCGGCCGAGTAGCTCAGTCCGGGTCGGCGAACTTCGGCGGGCGGCGCTGCATGCGCGCCATCATCGCCTCCATCTGGTTCCGGCTCCCGAGGAGCTCCTTCTGGAGCTTGGCCTCGAGGGCGAAGCTCGCTTCGGGGCCGAGCTTCGGGGCGGCATCGAGGAGCGCCTTCGAGCGGCGCATCGTCGTCGGGGATTTGGACGCGATGACGCGCGCCGTCTCGAGCGCGGCGGCCTTCGGGTCCTCGGCGACCCGCGTCACGAGGCCGATGGACGCCGCCTCCGCCGCGTCGACGATGCGGCCCGTGAAGGTGAGCTCCTTGGCCACGTCCGGGCGCACGAGGCCGATGAGCGTCTGGCTCGCGCCCATGTCCGGGATGAGGCCCCACTCGATCTCCATCACGCTCAGGCGCGCGTCGGGCGCGGCGTAGCGGACGTCGGCGCCGAGGGCGATCTGCAGGCCGCCGCCGTAAACGTGCCCCTGGAGCGCGGCGATCACCGGCACGGGCACCTCGCGCCAGCCCCAGGCGACCTCCTGCGCGAGGTTCACGATGCGGTCGGCGGGGCGCTCCATGAGCTCGCCGACCATCGCCGCGGGGTCCGCCATCTGCGCCTTCACGTCGAGGCCGGCGCAGAAGCTCGGTCCCTCGCCGCTCAGCACCACGGCCCGGACGTCCTTCCGCGCCGCCAGGTCCCGCGCCGCCTGCGCGATCTGGCGGAACATGGCGAGGTCGAGGCCGTTCCGCTTCTCGGGCCGGTTGAGGCGCACGTGCGCCACGTGCTCGTCGTCCACGTCGCAAAGGACGCGCTGCTCATCGCTCATGGCGCCAGCATCGCCGGCCGCGGGGGCGCCGCCAAGGGCCCGCCTCAGCCGAGGGCGAGCGACGCGACGGCGAGGAGCAGGGCCGAGAGCGCGGCGGTGACCGGAACCGTGAAGAGCCAGCTCGCGACGATGCCGCGAAGCACCCGCAGGTTGAGCGCCCCGAAGCTCCGGGCGAAGCCGACGCCGACGACGGCGCCGACCACCGTGTGCGTCGTGCTGATGGGCAGGGCGAGCTTGCTCGCGATGACGATGGTGGTCGCCGCCGCGAACTCCGCCGCGAAGCCCCGCGAGGGCGTCAGCTCGGTGATCTCGCGGCCGATGGTCGCCATGACCCGGAAGCCGTAGGTCGAGAGGCCCAGGACGATGCCGAAGGCGCCGATCATGAGCACGTTGAGCGGCACCTCGACGCTCTCCGTGAGCCCCATCTGGACGGCGCCGAAGACCGCGGCCATCGGTCCGACGGCGTTGGCCACGTCGTTGCTGCCGTGGGCGAAGGCCACGTAGCAGGCCGTCACGATCTGCAGCGCCCGGAAGACCCGCTCTGCGCGCTCGGCCTCCGAGCCCTTCAGCTCCCGCCAGCGCCGCGAGCGGAAGAAGAACACCGAGAGGACGCTGACGAGCAGACCCACGCCGAGCGCGATGGGCAACGCCGTCCCCATGGACTGGTCCATGCGGAGCGGCTTCAGCCCCTTGAAGATCATCGCGAGGGTCAGCGTCATCGCGATGGGGAACATCAAGATCGGCCCGAAGCGCGCGAGGG
>JBCDGX010000050.1:0-14972 GCA_038750805.1 Myxococcota bacterium | reverse complement strand
TGATCGCCCGGACGCGCGAGGGCGGCGCCGCGCGCAACGTGCTCAAGCGGGTGAAGACGACGCTCCTGGAGCTCGTCACGCCCTGAGGCGTCGCCGATGCACGGTCCGGGTGCTGTGCGCAGCACACCTACCAATGCATAGGTAATCGAACATCTCCATCACCTACCTATGCATAGATAACTCGAAGGACACTCCCATGAACGATACGACTCCCTCCCTTGCCCTCATCCTCGGCGGCTCCTCCGGCATGGGCCTCGCCACGGCCGAGCGCCTCGCGAAGCGCGGCGTCTCCGTCCACCTCGTCGCCCGCCCCACGGAGCGCCTCGCGGCCGCGCGGGAGAAGGTCCAGGCGCTCGCGCCCGGGGTGGAGGTCTTCGCGACGGGCGTGGACTTCTACGACCGGGACGCCGTGGCGGATTTCGCCGCGACGCTCCGTTCGGACCCGCGCCCCCTTCGCTACGTGGTGAACGCCGCGGGCACCTTCGCTCCGAAGCCCTTCCTCGAGCACACCGGCGCCGACTACGACCGCTACCTCGAGCTCAACCGCGCCACGTTCTTCCTCACGCAGGCCGCGGCGACGCGCCTCGTCGAGGGCGGTGGCGGGTCCATCGTGAACATCGGCTCCATGTGGGCGAAGCAGGCGGTAAAGGCCACGCCCAGCTCGGCCTACTCCATGGGCAAGGCCGGGCTCCACGCCTTCACGCAGCACCTGGCGATGGAGCTCGCGGACCACGGCATCCGCGTGAACGCCGTGAGCCCCGCGGTGGTGGAGACGCCGGTCTACGGCGCCTTCATCCCCGAGGACCAGATCCACGAGACGCTCCAGGGCTTCAACGGCTTCCACCCCATCGGCCGAATCGGCCAGCCGGAGGAGGTCGCGGCGAGCGTCGACTTTCTGCTGAGCGAAGAGGCCGGGTGGATCACCGGCGCCGTCTGGGACGTGGACGGCGGCGTGATGGCCGGGAGGAACTGAAGGCGGCGCGGGGACGCCGGGGCTAGGGGGTCACGGCGTCCGCGCAGTCGCTGCGTGTGATGCAGCGGAAGTGGCGCGTCGCACCCGCGGGCGGGAAGGCGTCCTCCGTGTACCGCAAGACGAGTCGCCGGTCGCTCGTGGGGTGCGGGACCTCGCCCCCGAGGGTCTCGGCGTAGACACCGGGCCCGAGGGGCGGGTTGGGCTGCATCGTGACGAGGCAGCGCGTGGGGTCTCCGTCGATGCGCGAGCGGCCGGGGACGACGGCGCAGTCGTGGATCTCGGCTTCGCCCTCCCGAAGCTCCTCCTCGAAAAGACAGAGAGCCCGTCCCGTGTCGTCGAGCTCCACGGGCGTCCAGAAGCCAGGGAAGAATGAGATGGAGTAGGCGCGTCCGTAGGTGACCCCGATGAAGAGGGTCACGCTCACGTCCACCGGCCAGGTGTCGAGGCTGAAGTCGCCAGGGAATGCGCGCGGGAGAGCGTCGGGGTCGAACCCCTCCTCCTCGAGCCTACCAACGAGCGCCACGCCGAAGGACCCTTCGCCCTCGGGCGCATCCTCGCTCGAGCAGTACACGTTCGCGGCGATCAGCCCGAAGACGTCGGGTGCCGCCTCCGCCCGCGCGGCCTCGAGCGTCACGCGATGGTCGAGCGGAAACGCCCCCGGCAGCTCGCGCCATCGGAAGCGGTCGGGGGACGTGCGCCACCCGTTGCGCTCCATGACGTGCCTCCCGACGGCGGCCAGCGCCCCTTCGCGACATGCCGGATCCGGCGCGACGAGCACCTCCCACTGCCGAATCCCGGGAAGCTCATCGCTGCCAGCCAGCTCACCATGCTGGCAGCCGCCGGGGGCGGGGGTCAGCTCGGGTACCTGCGGGCCGCAGGCGCCGAGCAGCAAGACCAGGACCGTGAGACGCACGGCCTGCACGCTCTGCGAGGGTCGTGCCGGCCCGGACCGCCCGGACCCGTGCTCTTCGGGAGTCCCGCTCCGACCGATTGGCGCACTCGGAAACGAGCGCCAACCGCGGTGGCACGCCGCGTATGCTCGGACGCATGGTGAGCGCAGCGACGGAGGACCTGGGGACGCGGGTCGCGCGGCTCGCCACGGAGGTCGGCACCTCCCGCGGCTACGCGCGGCCCGAGCACGTCGCCGCCTTCAACGCGCTCGCCCGGGAGGCCACGCGCGGGCGACCGGAGCTCCGCCCTGCCTTCCCGGCGCCCATCGAGCCCCCGACGGTGCAGGTCCCACGCCGCGCGCTCCTCGCTCGGCTCCACCAGCTGAGCGCCGTGCGCCGGAGCACGGGCCGGCGGCACGCGCTCGTGGTGGCGGCGGGGAGCCTTCGGCAGGTCCTGGCCCCCGTCGCAGACGCGTCGGAGGTGCACGTGACGTTGCTGAACAGCCTGGGATCGCTCCGGGACGCGGTCGGGGCGGAGCTCCCCGAGAGTGCGGCGCGGCTGCCGGTCCCCATCACCCCCCAGGCTCCCTACGCCCAGCTCGGGACGTCGAGCGACGGCATGGCGGGGGTACGCGCCGCCCTCCATCGGCTCCAGCGGCTCCTCATCGAGGCCGACCACCGACTGGTCGTGTGCCCGACCGGCGTCGCCGGGGCGCGAGAGTGGCGCTTCTTGCTGACCCACGACGGTGAGACGCCGCTCGACGACGTGACGCTCGTGCAGGTCGCCCACGAGGCCCTCGGCGGCGCCACGCGCTTCGACCATCACGTGCCGCTCGGGCCGCTCGCGCCGGGGGACCACGTGGAAGTCTTCGTCGGCGACGAGGACGGGGCCGAGCTGCGCACCGACCTGACACTTCACGTGCGCCGGGGCGCGACGACGGTTCCGCTACGCTACGAGTTCCCCAAGCTCTACCGGAAGCGCACCTTCCCCTGGGTGGAGGGGCTCGGCCGGCGCGGCATGGAAGGCCGGGCGATCGACGTCCTCGCGGCATTCGGGCCCTCCTGAGGCCCGAGCCTCACGCACCGCGGGCGGCTTCGCCGAAATGCGGCCCCCGCGCCGCCCGTTTGCTGCATGGGACGGCCCTGCGTACCGTCTGACCCGCGCCATGGGTGCCTCCACCAAGAACGCGCCCCGTGAGCGCACGAGCGCGTCCACGCGTACGGCCCGCGCCCGGAAGACGGCGAAGCCCAAGAGCCGCCTTCGGCGCTGGCTGAAGCGCCTCGTCATCCTGGGGCTGGCCCTCGCCTCCTTCGGCGTGGCGACGCTCGGCGCGGTCTTCTGGTGGTATGGCCGCGAGCTCCCGGACGTCGCCATCCTCCGCGCGTACGCGCCCCCGCAGACCACCCGCGTGCTCGACCGCGAGGGCGCTCTGCTCGGGGAGATCTTCGACGAGCGGCGCAGCGTGATCCCGATGGAGGAGATCCCGCGCCACTTCGTGCTCTGCGTGCTCGCCGCCGAGGACGCCGACTTCTACCGTCACGAAGGCCTCGACTACCCGGGCATCCTCCGCGCGCTCTACCGGGACGTGCTCGAGGGGCGCGTGGCCCAGGGCGCCAGCACGATCACCCAGCAGGTCGTGAAGCTCCTCCTGCTCTCGCCCGAGCGGACCGTGTCCCGAAAGGTCCGCGAGCTGATCCTCGCGCGGCGCCTCGAACAAGAGCTCTCGAAGGACGAGATCCTCCACCTCTACCTGAACCACATCAACTTCGGGCACGGGCGCTACGGCGTGCAGGAGGCCGCGCGCTACTACTTCGGCAAGGACGCGAAGGACCTGAGTCTCGCGGAGGCCTCGCTCATCGCCGGCGTCCCGCAGGCGCCCTCGCGCCTCTCGCCGCGCACGCACCTCGAGGCGGCCCGGCGCCGCCAGGCCTACGTGCTTCGCCAGCTGAAGGCGAAGCGTGAGCCCTACTGGCCGGACCTGACCGAGGACGAGATCACCGCCGCCGGGGAGGCCGCCGTCGTGCTCGCGGAGGTGCCCGCGCCCGAGGCCATGGCGCCGGAGCTGCTCACCAGCGTGCGCCGCTGGCTTCGTGAGGCCGTCGGCGACGAGGCCTACGCCCGGGGCGGCTACACCGTGCACACGACCCTCGACGCCGAGGTGCAGAGCGCGGCGCGCGCCGCCCTCCGGCGGGGCCTCGAGACCGTCGACCGGCGCCAGCGCCGCCGCGGTCCGCTCCGGGTCCCGCGCCGGGCGCCGCGCCTCGAGGAGCCGCGGGAGCTCCGCGTGGGCCGGAGCTACCGGGCGCGCGTCGTCGGTACGGACGACGAGGAGCGGCTCCTGCGCTTCGAGCTCGGCGGCGATACGGAGGTGCTCGTCGACCTCGATGGGGAGGATCGCTACGACCCCGACGACATGGTCGCGAGCGCCTTCGGGCCCGTGGGGAGCGTGGCGAAGATCATCGTCGACGCGCTCCCCGACGCCGAGGGCGGCGCCGCCCGGGGCCACCTGGACCTCGGCCCCCAGGGCGCCGTGGTGCTCATCGAGCCGCGCTCCCGGGACGTGCTCGCCCTCGTCGGCGCCTACGGCACGGGGCCCGGCTTCGACCGCGCGCGCCAGGCCCTCCGCCAGCCCGGGAGCACCTTCAAGCCCCTCGTCTACGCCCTCGGCGTGAAGCGCCGCGAGCTCACCCCCGCGACGGTGATGATCGACGCGCCCGCGGTCTACGACGAGTGGCGACCGCAGAACTACGAGCCCTGGGCCCACGAGGGCTCCGTCCCGCTCCGCCGGGCCCTCGCGCGCTCGGTGAACGTCGTCGCCATCCGCGCCATCGAGACCGTCGGACCGGCGGCGGCGGCGGACTTTGCGGCGGAGCTCGGCATCACGAGCGAGCTCGGCGAGACGCTCGCGCTCGCGCTCGGGGCGTCCGAGGTCACGCCCCTCGAGATGGCGAACGCCTACGCGACCTTTGCCGCCGGCGGACGCTGGGCGCCCCCGCGCTTCGTCCGGCGCATCGAGGGACCGGAGGGCGAGGTCCCGCTGCCCGCCCGGGACGCCCCGCGCGACGTGCTCACGCCGGCCGAGGCCTTCCTGGTCACGGATCTCCTGACCAGCGTGGTCGAGGACGGAACCGCGCAGCGCGCGCAGCGCCTCGGCCGCCCCGTCGCCGGCAAGACGGGCACGAGCAACGAGGCCCGGGACGCCTGGTTCGTCGGCTTCACCCCGGAGGTCGCGGCGGCGGTCTGGGTGGGCTTCGACGACCGGCGGAGCCTCGGCCGGCGCGAGTCCGGCGGACGGACGGCGCTGCCGATCTGGGTCGAGGCCGTACGCGCCGCCGTCGCCGATCGGCCCGCCGCGCCCTTCCCCGAGCCCTCGGGCATCGTCCGCGCGCGCATCGACCCCGCGAGCGGCCTCCTCGCCTACGAGGGCCAGGAGGACGCCGTGGAGGAGATCTTCCTCGACGGCACGGTGCCCACGGAGACGGCGCGTCCGCCCGACGTCGCCGACGCGGCGACCTTCTTGATGGAGCAGCTCGGCGGCGCCGCGCCGGAGCCGGAAGCGACGCCGGAGCCCGTCCCCTGAGCTTCCGCGCCCGGCTCACGCTCCTCTTCCTGCTGGCGGCCCTCGGGCCCCTCGCGGCCTTCGGCGCGCTGGTCCGGACGACCTTCATCGGCGAGCTCGAGGCGGACCACGCCCGGCGCCTCGACTCGCGCGTGGCCGCCGCGCAGCGCCGCCTCGCCGAACGGGAAGCGGCGGACCGCGGAGCCGCCGAGGCGCTCTGCGCCCACGACCTCCTCGTCGCCCAGGTCCTCGGCGAGCTCGCCGGGGAGCGCTTCGGGCAGGCCGAGGAGCGCCGGCTCGCGCGCCAGCTGCCGGCGCTGATGCGCAGCCGGCGCTTCGACACGCTCCACCTCGTGGACGCCCGAAGCGGCGCGCGGCGCGGGCGTATCCTCGGGGCGGGGCACTACCCGGGGCTCGCCGGGGGCGCGGACCCGGGGCTCCTCGACGCGCTCGGCCGCGCCGGCGACGCGCCCTTCGTCACGCGCCTGCGCGTGCGGAGCGACGAGGGCGCCCGGGACGCGCGCGTGCTCGTCACCGGCTGCACCGTCGCCCGGGACCGCGCGGCGCTCGCCGTGCTGGTGGGCCGGCGCCTCGAGGAGGGCTTCGCGGACGGCCTCCTCGGCGACGTCTCGCCCGTGCACTTCGCCCTCGTCGAGCCCGGCGAGGCGCCGCCCGAGCTGCGCGGCAGCCAGCCCCCACGCGAGGTCGGCGCGCTCGTCGACGCCGCCGGCGCGCGGCGCCTGGTGCTGCTGGCCAACATCGACGACGCGCCGCTCCGCGCGCAGATCGCCGCCCTCGAGCGCCGGGGCCTCGCGCTGGCCGGCGTCGCCCTCGTGCTCGCCCTCGTCTTCGCCGTCGCCGTCGCCTACGGGCTCTCCCGGGGGCTCCGGGAGCTCGAGGCCGCGGCCCGGCGCGTCGGGGCCGGCGACCTCGACTCGACGCTGACGCTGCCGCGGCGCCGCACGGAGGTCGGACGCACGGCCGAGGCCTTCAACGCCATGACCCGCGAGCTCGCCGCCACCCAGCGGAAGCTGCTGCGAGCGGAGCGCATCGCCGCCTGGCGCGAGGTCGCCCGGCGCATCGCCCACGAGATCAAGAACCCGCTCCAGCCGATCCAGATCGAGATCGAGACCATGCGGAAGCTCCACGCGCGCAAGCATCCGAGCTTCGACGCGGAGTTCGAGAGCTCTACGGGGGTCATCCTCGAGGAGGTCCAGCGCCTGAACGCGATGGTCACGGAGTTCAGCCGCTTCGCGCGGCTCCCGGCGCCGACGGCCACGCGCTTCGACCTGCGGGAGCTCGCGACGCACGTGGGCACGCTCCACCCGCGCCTCGAGGTGAGCGTTCCGGACGCGCCGCTCGAGGCCCGCGCCGACCGCGATCAGCTCACGCAGGTGCTCGTGAACCTCGTCCAGAACGGCGCGGACGCGGCCGAGGCCCGGCACGGCGCGGGACGCGGCACGGTGCGCCTGAGCATGGCGCCGGCGTCGCTCGTGGCTGCGCCCGCGGTGGAGCTCCGCATCGAGGACGACGGCCCCGGCATCGCGCTCGAGGACCGGCTGCGCATCTTCGAGCCCTATTTCACGACCAAGAGCCAGGGCACGGGGCTCGGCCTCGCCATCGTGCATCGCATCGTGGGCGACCACGGGGGCAGCATCGACGTCGCGGACGCCGCGGGCGGCGGCGCGGCCTTCGTGGTCCTCCTTCCCGAGTCCGGCCCCCCCGCCGCGCTCTCCGCCACGCTCTCCGAAGCGGAGCTGCCCCTGAGCACGCGGCGGGAGTAGGAGCAGGTTGCTCCGGAGCGCGTGGAGGGCTCGCCATCCTCCGGGCCCGGGGTGTACAAACGCGCCATGCGGTGCATCGGTTTCTTCCTCGTCTCCCTCTCCCTCCTGGCCTGCGGTGGGGGCGCACCGCCCATCGAGCCCGCGTCGGGTCCCGGCGGCGTGGCCGGCTTCGACGGCGCGGGCGACCCGGAGCTCGCGCCCGGACGTCTGACGGACGGTCTCGTGATTCCCGGGAACGACATCCGGGTCTTCGCGGTCGACGAGGGCTCCGTGGAGGCCACGACGGAAGCCTGCCGCCAGGCCTGCCGTGACGAAGCCGAGTGCGTCGCCTTCACCATCGCTCGCCCCGAGGGCGACACGCCGCCCATGTGCTCGCTCAAGAGCGCGTCGGTCGAGCCCGTCGTCGACACCTGCTGCGCCAGCGAGCTCATCGCTCGCTGAGCCCGCGCTCTCCGCGCCCGGGGTGGAAGCCCTGGCCGCGGCGACCGTAGAACGGAGCGCATGGCCGCGCCGCTGACGTGCAAGAGCTGCGGGGGACCGCTGCCCCCGGGCAAGCCCGGAGCGACGGTGGTCTGCGGCTATTGCGGGACGGCGGCCCAGCTCCCGGCGCCGCCGCCGAAGCGGAAGCCCCCGCGCGAGCGGAAGCGGCGCCAGGCGCGCCGGCCGGCGAAGCAGGCGAGGCGCTGGCGCCTCCCGAACCCCCTCTCGTGCCTCCCCTGCCAGGCCAGCGGCGCGGTGGTGATCTCGACGCTCCTCCCGGAGCTGAGGAAGGCCGGCCTGGAGCCCCGGGACCTGCTCCCGGTCGCGGGGGAGCACTTGCGGGAGCTCCCGGGAGCGCTCCGCGGCTACGACGGGAGCGCGCCCTTCCGCTGCGGCGGCAACGAGCGCCACACGCTCCGGGATCTCACGCTCGACTTCCCGGGTCATCCGGCGCTGATCGTCGAGGAGAACTGCAGCGTCGTCCTCGAGCGCGTCCGCATTCGCGCCGCCGTCGGCATCGAGGCGCGCGGCAACGGCACCGTCGGCCTCGAGGACGTCGTGGTGCGGAGCACGGGGCCGGCGCTCCTCGTCGAGGGCAACAAGCGCGTCGAACTCGCCCAGACGCAGCTCGTCTCGGATGGGCACGCCCTCGAGCTCTCGGGGAACGCGCGGGTGGTCGCCTACTCGGGGCTCATCGAAGGCGCGCCCCGAGCCGTGAAGCGGCGGCGCAACGGCCGGCTCCGCGTGCACGACGCGGAGGTCGTGAACCGGCGGCGGGGCGTCCTCCCGAGCGAGCCCCTCGACCCTCCCGTCGCCCCCGAGACCGAGCCTCAGCCGCCTTCCATCCCGTAGCCGCGCATCTTCCGCTGGAGCGTCCGCCGGTCGATGCCGAGGGCGCTCGCCGCGCGGGTCACGTTGCCGTTCTTCTCCTGGAGCACGCGCTCGATGTGCATGCGCTCCACCTCGGCGAGGCTCGCGCTCGTCGGGAGCGGCGTCGGCGCCCCGGCGCCCGGCCGCTGGGAGGTGACCCCCGCGTGCCCGAAGATGCTCCCGGCGATCATGCGCCGCGTGAGCTCCCCGGCGATGACGTTGCCCTCGGCGAAGAGCGCCGCGCGGCGGAGCACGTTCAGCAGCTCGCGCACGTTCCCCGGCCAGTCGTAGCCCTCGAGGGCCCGGCGCGCCGCCTCGTCGAGCACGAGGGAGCTCTTGCCGAGGCGCCCGAGGAGGTGCTCGGCGAGGGGCAGCACGTCGTCCTTCCGGTCGCGGAGCGGCGGGAGCACGATGGGGAAGACCTGGAGCCGGAAGTAGAGGTCCTCGCGGAACTGCCCGGCCTGCACCTCTGCCCAGAGGTCCCGGTTCGTCGCGCCGAGGATCCGTACGTCGACGGGGATCTCCCGGCTGCCGCCGACGGGGCGGACGCGGCGCCCCTCGAGCACGCGGAGGAGCTTCGCCTGGAGATCGAGGGGCAGCTCCCCCAGCTCGTCGATGAAGAGCGTCCCCCCGTCCGCCTCACGGAAGAGACCCGCGCGGTCCGCGGTGGCCCCCGTGAAGGCGCCGCGCACGTGGCCGAAGAGCTCCGACTCGAAGAGCTCCCGGGGCACGGACGCCGCGTTCAGGGCGACGAAGGGCCGCTTCGTCCGACCGCTCGCCATGTGGAGGTGCCGCGCCACGACCTCCTTGCCCGTGCCGGTCTCGCCGAAGACGAGGGCGGTCTCGTCCGAGGGCCCGACGGTCGTGATGAACTTCCGGACCGCCTGCATCGCCGAGCTCACGCCCACGAGCGGCGGATGCTCGTCGCCCCCGGCGGCGCGCACGCGGCGCGTCTCGGCCACGGCCTCCTTGAGGAGCGGCTCGAGCATCTCGGCGTCGACGGGCTTTTCGAGGAACGAGTAGGCGCCGAGCTGCATCGCGTCGACGGCGGCCTGCACCGTGCCGTGGCCCGTGAGCACGATGATGCGGGTGGCCGTGCCCCCGCGGCGCCGGAGCACCTCGAGGCCGTCCATGCCCTTCATGCGGAGATCGAGGAGGGCGGCCTCCGGGGGGTCGCCCCCCGTGAGCAGCGGGAGGGCCTCCTCGCCGCTCGCCGCCTCGAGCACCTCGAAGCGCACGCGGCGGAGCGCCTTGCGGACGGCGAAGCGGAAGGCCTGATCGTCGTCGACGATGAGGACGCGGCCGAGGGTGGCGCTCATCCAACGACCTCGGAGACCCTCGACGCCGGGGCGCGGCCGGCGAGGGGCAGGCGGATGGCGCGGGCCGGCAGCGTGACCACCGCCCGGGCCCCGCCCTCCTCCCGGTTCTCGAGCGTGAGGCTGCCCTCCATGGCCTGCGCGAGCATGTAGGAGGTGTAGAGGCCGAGGCCCGTGCCTTCGCCCGGCGGCTTGGTGGTGGCGAAGGGCTCGAAGAGGCGGCTCAGCATGGCCTCCGGCAGCCCCGGTCCCTCGTCGTCGACGATGAGGCGCACGGAGGCGCCATCGCTCTCGCCGTGGGCTCGGAGCGCGCCGCCCGTCGGGCGCATGGCGTCGAGGCCGTTCTGGAAGAGGTTCACGAGGATCTGCACGAGGCGATCCCGGTCGCCGGCGACCTCGAGGGCGTCGAGGGACTCGTCGACCTCGATCTTCCGCTCCTCGTCCCGGACGCCGGCCACGACGATGGCCCGGGCGCGCTCGACCACGGCCGTCAGGGGCACGCCATCGTCGATGCGAGCGCGGACGAGGTCGCCGCCCGCGAGGAGCGATTGGGTGATGCGGCCGAGGCGCCGCGTCTCGTCGCGGATGAGCGCGGCGGACTCGCCGAGGTCCTGCGTGAGCTCGTCCTCGGCGCGGAGCGTCGAGAGCGCCTGGAGCATGTCCGCGGCGAGGGTCCGAATGGTGGCGAGGGGCGTGTTGAGCTCGTGGGCGACGCCCTGGGCCACACGCCCGAGGCTCGCGAGGCGCTCGGCGAGCACGAGCTGACGCTCCGCGAGCGTCGCCGAGGTGCGATCGACGTAGAGGTTCATGACCCGCGGCGGCGAGGCCTCGTCGATGGGGAAGACGAGCATCTCGTAGACGCGCTCCTGCCCGGCGACGCTCGCCGCGAAGCGGCAGCGCCCGCTCTCGCCGCCATCGCGCGCGCCGTGCATCGGGCACACCCCGCTCGCGTCGCGCTCGCAGGCGCGGGAGGCGCCGGCGCATTCCCAGCCCTCGCCGACGCGGGAGGCCGGCGCGAGGGCCTCGGCGCGGCGGTTCCGCCAGAGCACGGTGCCGTCGCCGTCCACGACCTCGAGGCCGGCTTCGAGCTCGTCCAGGGTGTTCGAGAGGAGCTGGTACTCGAGGGCGGCGCGGTCCCGGGCGGCGGCCAGGGCCTTTTCGCGGTCGCGGAGCTCGCGGGCGGCGTGCACGACGATGTAGCCGGCGCCGATCACCGTGGCGACGAAGGCCGCCACCTCGCTGAGCACGTCGAAGGGCGGGACCGGGTTCCACACCCCGATGCGCATCTCCGGCACGAAGAGCGGGAGCGCGAGGAAGGCGGCGCCGAAGAGGCAGAAGGCCACCGCGACGAAGGTCCAGCGCGGACCGCCGAGGATGGCGATGAGCGCGACGTGAAAGACGTAGAAGCCGAGGAAGGGCGACTCGACCCCGCCGGCGGCCCAGAGCAGGAGCGTCAGGAGCAGGAGATCGACGAGCGCCTGCGCGACGCCGGCGCGCGGCCCGACCGCCATCAGGCCCGAGCGGAAGGCGCGCCAGAGCACGAAATTGAAGACGAAGCCGACGACCGCGATGGTGAGCATCACGTGCGCCGCGACCCCGGGGAAGAAGCCTTGGTACGCCAAGAGCGCAGCGAGGAGGGCCCCGCTCATGGCGCCCCAGCGCATCTGGATGAGCCAGCGCGTGCGGCCCACGCCGAAGTCGCGCGTGCCCCGCTCCGGGAAGAAGAGCGAGCTCCGCGGGTCGACGGCCTGAGGGGTCACGAGGGCGGTTCTGGTGCCTCTCGGCCCCGGCGACCACCGGTGGGGCCCCGAGAGCGTCGGGGACCGGGCTCGCAGGCCGTTTCGGCCCCCGAGCCGTCATTCCGTCGGTGACGTCGCGAAATAGCCCTGCACGTCGATCCTGCCCGCGAAGGCGGCGTACTCGGCGGAGGCGAAGATGGGCTGCGCCGCCGCCTGGAAGGTCGCGGCGTCGTCCCCCGCGATGATGACGGCCTGCGTGTCCTCCGCGAGGACCGGCACCCCCGAAGCGTCCAGCTGGTAGACGCGGAACTCCCGCGCGAAGCGGTAGCCCTCGTAGGCCTCGAGGGTGCCGAAGAAGGCGTCGCGCGGCGCGCCGAAGGCCCCATCCTCCGTCGCCTTCCGGACCGCGAGCTCCACGGTCATGCCGGGCTCCTTGATGCTCGCGAGATCGAAGGGCTGCCGGTCGACGGGCTGCAGACGAGGGGCCACGTCGGCCGCCGCGAGACCCACCTTGGGTAGCGCCCAACCAGAATAAAAACGCATGATGATCACACCATCATGAGTACGGAGAATGTCTACGGCCTCGACCTGAACCTCCTGCTGGCGCTCCACGCGCTGCTCGAGGAGGAGCACGTCACGCACGCCGCCGAGCGCTTCGGGCGCACCCAATCGGCCATGAGCCGGAGCCTCGCGCGGCTCCGGGACCTCCTCGGGGATCCGCTCCTGGTGCGCACGCGCCGCGGCATGCGGCCGACGGCCCGGGCGCTGGCCCTCCGCGATCCCGTGCGTCGCCTCGTCGCGGACGCCGCCGCCATCGTCGGCGGGGGTTTCGCCTTCGAGCCGCGAACGGCGCGGCGGACCTTCACCATCTCCTGCGCCGACGCGACGGAGACCCTGCTCATGCCGGCCTTGCTCGGTGTGCTCGCCACGGAGGCGCCGGGCGTGGACGTACGCACGCGGCGCGAATCGCGCTTCACGGAGGAGCAGCTCGAGCTCGGTCAGCTCGACCTCGCCGTGGTCCCCGCGGGCGCCCTCTCCGAGAGCTCGGCGCTCCGCACGCAGCGGCTCTACCGAAACCGCTTCGTCTCCATCGCCCGGAAGGGGCACCCGGCGCTGCGGAAGGAAGGCCTCGACCTCGCGACCTATTGCGCGCTGCCCCACGCGCTCTCGGCCCCCCTCGGCACGCCGGGCAGCGTGGTCGACGACGCCCTTCGCCTGCAGGGGCGGAGCCGGCGGGTGGCCTACGCGGGGCCCGGCTTCCTCGCCGTCGGGCACGTGGTGGCGCAATCGGACCTCATCGCGACGCTGCCGGAGCGTTCGGCCCGCCACCTCGCGGCGTACCTGCCGCTTCGGGTCTTCCCCGTGCCCGTGCCCCTCGCGCCCTTCGCCATCCACCAGCAATGGCACGAGCGCCGCCACCACGATCCCGGCCACGTCTGGCTTCGATCGCGCATCAAGAGCCTCGTCGGCGACGGCGAGGGGTCCCCGCTCCCGGCCGCCCCATGATCGCCCCGATCGCCGTCCCCTTCGCGCGACGATAGGCTTCGGCGATGCCTCCTCCCCACCGGAGCCGACCTTGAGTGCCTTCGAGCGCGTCGCGCCGGGCGTGAAGGTGCGTCCCCTCGACCTCGCGGGCTTCGGCGGTCTCGAGGCCGTCGTCGGGGCGACGGATGCCGACGCGGACCCGAACGCCACGCTCCCTCTGGTAATCTCCTTCCACGGCCGGACCGACCAGCCGCGCACGCCGGGCCAGCTGGGTTCGCTGCCGGCGCGGCGCTGGGTGCTCCCCGCCGGGCCCGACGTGGATCCGCCGGGCTTCGCCTGGCTGCCGCGCTCCCTGACCGGGCTCCCGAAGGTGGAGGCCGAGGTCACGGCGGCGCTGCCGGGGCGCGTTGCGGCGCTCGCGGGGCTGATCGACGCGCTCCAGGAGACGCGACCCGTGGCGGGCAAGCCCATCGTGACCGGCTTCTCCCAGGGCGGGGTCATGGCGCTCTCGCTGGCAGTGCTGGCGCCAGAGCGCATCGCCGCGGCCATCGCCATCGCGGCCTGGTTCCCGGAGGCGCTGCTCCCGGCGAAGGGCGGCACGCGCCCGCCGATCCAGGCGATTCACGGGACGGCGGACCCCGTGGTGCCCTTTGCGCCCCTGCGCGCGCTGGTCCCCAAGCTCCGCGCGCTCGGCCATGCCGTCGACTGGCTCGAGCTCGATGGCGTGGGCCACGACTCCGGGCCCCTCACCTACCGGCCCTACCGGGCCTGGCTCGAGGCTCGGCTCGCCGGGGGCTGACGCGACGTCTCACGTCAGAGGTGTTCGGAGGGCGGCATGAGCGGCCACTCGATGCAGGCCGCGCGGAACGCCGGGCGCGCGACCAGCCGGGACACGTAGGCCCCGACGCGCGGCCGCGTTTCGCCGTGGAGCGCATGACCGCCCTCCCAGGCGAAGGCCATCCCGAGCCAGCGGAGGCGATGCAGCGAGACCGCCCAGAACACGTCCGCGAGCGTGTAGCGCGCGCCGAAGAGAAAGGGCCCTTCGCCCAGGCGCCCTTCGAGCCCGCCGACGAGCTCGAGGGTCTCGGCGAGGGCCGCGCGCATGCGCTCGGGCGTACCGACGAAGCCGCGCGCGGCCTCCTCCTTGGCGATCTTCGCGTCGTAGGCGGCCTCGAGCAGGGCGTCGCCCGCCGCCCGCTCCCGCGCCATCCGGAGCTTCGCGATCTTCCGGTCGTGCACGCCGGGCATGCCCTTTCGGAGGCGCTCCGGGCGCACGTCCGCGTCGGGGTGCGCGCCGTAGAAGAGCGCGACGTGCGGCGTGCGGTCGACGAGGTCGAGCTCGCGGACGATGGCGTCCCGGAGCGTGTCCGGAACGAGCGCGCCGCCGGCCTCCCGGTCGACGTGCCGGCAGATGCGCAGGCTGTCGACCACGACCTCCTCGCGCTCGAGGTCGACGAGCGTGGGAACCACAGCCGGGTCGAAGCCCTCGGTCGTCGTGCTCGAGCCGCCGGTATAGCCGCTCACGAGCGGCGCCTCGCCGCGTCCCTCGAGGCGGAGGCGCACGTAGGCCGGCTCGTAGTTGGCCAAGGAGGGGAGCGAGAGGTTGATGTCGTGCGCGGCGTAGTCGGCGCCGGTCTCCGCGAGCACGAGGCGCACCTTCTGCGAGCAGAGCGAGAGCGCGAAGTGGTAGAGCTCGTAGCGGGGCGGACTGGTACCGATCGTTCGGTTACGAACGGGATCCATGAGGGGGGCGTTGGTGGCGTCGACCAGCTCGCGCAGGCTCGTCATCGCGGCGCCCGCTCCCCCGGGGCCCGCTGCGCCATCGAGGTCGGCACGCTCTCCTCGCTCGCGACGCGCTCGAGGAGGCGCTCGACG
>JBCDGX010000049.1:0-15006 GCA_038750805.1 Myxococcota bacterium | reverse complement strand
GAGGTCTTCCGCGGCGCGATGCTCCCGATGATCGCGAAGTCCTTCCCGGACTTCGGCCCCATCTTCGAGGCCTACGCGCAGGACCTGAAGACGGCCGCCGAGGGCTGAGCGCCGCGAGGCCGCTCAATCGCCGACGGCGTTCAGCAGGAACGCGTAGATCAGCGCCGTCTCCTCGTGGCGGCGAAAGCGGCCCGAGGCGCCGCCGTGGCCGGCGTCCATGTTCGTCCGGAAGATGAGCCGCTGGTCGCCGGTGCCGCGATGGCGGAGCCGCGCAACCCATTTCGCCGGCTCCCAGTACTGCACCTGCGAGTCGTGGAGCCCCGTGAGCACGAGCATCTCCGGGTAGGCCTGCGCGCGCACGTTGTCGTAGGGCGAGTAGGCCGCCATGGTGTCGTAGTACGAACGATCGTTTGGGTTTCCCCACTCGTCGTACTCGAAGGTCGTCAGCGGGATCGTCTCGTCGAGCATGGTGGTCAGCACGTCGACGAAGGGCACGTCGGCGACGATCGCGCGGAAGAGATCGGGCCGCATGTTCGCCACGGCGCCCATGAGCAGCCCGCCCGCGCTCCCGCCCTGCGCCGTGAGCTGCGCGGGCGTGGTCAGCCCTTCGGCCACGAGGTGCTCGGCGACGTCCACGAAGTCCTCGAAGGTGTGGCGCTTCGCGTGCAGCTTGCCGTCGTCGTACCAGCGTCGCCCCTTCTCCTGGCCGCCGCGCACGTGCGCTATGGCGAAGACGAAGCCCCGGTCGAGGAGGCTGAGCCGCGCCGAGGAGAAGCGCGGGTCCATGGAGTAGCCGTAGCTCCCGTAGCCGTAGAGGAGCGTCGGGTGCGGCCCCTCGCCGAGGTCCGCGCGGTGCACCAGCGAGACGTAGACGGTCTCTCCGTCGCGCGCCGGCGCGACGAGACGCCGGGTCACGTACGCGCTCGGGTCGAAGTCCCCGACCACGCGCTCCACCTTCAGGACCTCCCGCGTGCGTGCGTCCATCGCGTAGTCGAGGGTCGTCCGCGGCGTGGTCATCGACGTGTAGCCGAGGCGGAGCGTCCCAGTCTCGGGCTCCGCGTTCACGTCGAAGCCCGACGTGTAGATGGCCTCGTCGAAGGCGATCTCGTGGCCTTCGGCGAGGTTCGCCCGGCCGCCCTCGGCCCAGGGGAGGACCCGGAGGCGCTGGATGCCCTCGCGGCGCTCGCTCACCACGAGGTGCCCCGTGAAGAGCTCGAAGCTCCCGAGGAGCACATCCTCCTGCGTGCCGATCTCCTCGCGCCAGCGCGCCTTGTCGCCGATCTCCTCGAGACTCGCGCTCATCAGCCGGAAGTCCCGGGCCTCCCAGTTCGTGCGCACGTAGAAGCGGCCGTCCCAATGGTCGAGGGAGTGTTCGTGGCCGCGCTCCCGCGGCAGCAGCAGGCGCGGTGCGCTCTCCGGCCGGTCCGCGTCGACCACGCGCCACTCGTTGCTGATCGACTGGGCCGAGCCGATGAGCACGAAGTCCTCGGAGCGCGAGAGCCCGATGCCCACGTAGAACTCGTCGTCCTCTTCCTCGTAGACCAGCACGTCATCGCTCGCCGGCGTGCCGATGCGATGCCGCCAGACCTGGAAGGCGCGGAGCGTCCCCTCCTCGCGCTTCACGTAGAAGAGCGTCCCGCCGTCGCGCGAGAAGACGTAGCTCCCGGTCGTGTCCTCGATGCGGTCCGGCAGCACCTCACCGGTACCGAGGTCGCGCACGTGCGCGACGTACTGCCGCCGCGAGACCCGGTCCTCGCCGAAGGCGATGCGCTGGCCGTCCGGGCTGACGGTGAAGCCGCGCTGCGCGTAATAGGCCTCGCCCTCGCCGCGCGCGTTCTCGTCGAGGAGCACCTCCTCGCCGGCGATGGGCCCCGTCGCGGCCGGGTCCGGGGCGGGCGCCGACGCGGGCGTCCGGCAGCGCAAGGCGTACTCCTCCCCTGCGACGAAGCGCCGGTAGTACCACCAGTCGCCTTCGCGGTAGGGCACCGAGGCATCGTCCTGGGGGATGCGCCCGACGATCTCCTCGAAGAGCGTCTCGCGGAGCTCCGCGAGCGGCGCGAGCTCGGCGTCGGCGTAGCGGTTCTCGGCCTCGAGGTACGCGAGCACCTCCGGGTCCTCGCGATCGTCGTCGCGCATCCAGTAGTAGGGGTCCTCGCGCTCGAGGCCGTGGGTCTCGAGCGTATGCGGGACCCGGCGCGCCATGGGCGGGCCGGTCACGTCGTCGGGGCGCGCCGTCTCCGGCGTCGGGGAGCCGCCGCAGCCGAGGGCGACGAGGAGGAGCGGGAGCGAGCGATGAGCGTGCACCCCGCCGAAGTAGCAGCTCGCCGGCGATTGCCGGAGACCCGTCCCGACCCCCGCGTGAGCATCCGCGGGGGCGCCCACGTTCGCGGGGTGGACTGATTCATCCGTTTTCGGCAGGTTGGTCGCCATGCGGTCGTCGCTCGTCGTTCTCGTGCTCGCACTCTTTGCCGCTCCGGCGCTCGCCCAGCCGCTGCATCCCGCTGCGGAGGAGCGCGCCCGCCTCCAGGCTCACTTCGCCGACGTGCTCCGCGAGCTGAGGGCGGTGGACCTCGCGCACCTCGACGCGGAGACGAGGGCTCGCCGCGCCGCGGGCATCGCCGCGCTCGAGGCCTACGCCGCCGCCGGCGTGTTCCCGCGGAACCCCGGCGTTCCGCACCCGCAGGAGGTCTTCATCGACGCCGAAGGGCGGCCCTGCGCCATGGCCGAGCTCCTCGTCGCGAGCGGCGCCGCGGCGGAGGCCGAGGCGATCTCGGCCCGGGAGAATCTCGCCCGCATCGAGGACATGGAGAGCCCGGCCCTCGACCCTTGGCTCGCGGCGAACGGCTTCACGCGCGAGGAGGCGCAGCGCATCCAGCCTGCGTATTGCTTTGGGTCGTGCCCGCTCGTCGCGGACCCGGTGTGCGTCCTCCTCGAGCCCGACGTCGACCCGGCCCTTCGCACGCTCCCGCCCCGCCTCTACTACAGCGAGTGCGTCGCGGAATGCGCGCTCGGCGGGTTGGGTGGCGCCTGGGAGATCGTCGACGACGCGTCGTGCGGTCCCCAGCAGGTCCCCACCGAGGGCTTCAACTGCCTGGAGTGCGAGACCACCACCGACTCTCGCTGCGGCGCCGGCGGCGGCCCTGGGACCGCACTTTGGTTACTCGCGGTCGTCCTCCTGCTCACGCTGCGGCGCCGGACCGCGTCCGCCTGAGGCCTCGTGACTCGGACGCTTGCTCTCGCGACGCCGCGCGCCGACGCTCGGAGCGTGCGTGCGCTGACCGGCTTCGCCCTCGTCCTCCTCGTGGCGTGCGGCGGAAGCGTCGTCGTCGAGACGGACGCGGGCATCGCCGACGCCGGCGTGCCGGACGCCGGTGCCGGGTCCCCGGAGATCCCGTGGCTTGCCGAGGGTGAGCCCCCCATCGCGCCGCCGGACCTGCCCTGGCTCGATGGCGACGCGAACCTCTTTGGCACCTGCCCGGAGGGCTGGGCGGAGAGCGTCGAGGAAGGTGTACGGGCGTGCTCGGCGTACGCGGTGGACGGGCCTCGGAGCTGCCCGCGCGGGTGGGCGCATTTCCCCGGCACGGAAGGCTGCGCTCCGCTGGGACGGGACTGCGGGGACGGGCCCTTCGCCACGACGGGCGGTCTCCGGGACCCGCTCCTCTTCGTCGATCTCACCGGTCCGGTGTCCGCCGACGGAAGCCGCGAGCGCCCCTTCCGCACGCTCGGCGAGGCCCTCTCCGTCGCCGAGCCCGGGACGACGATCCTGCTCGCCAGCGGAGGCTACGAGCTCCGCCGGCCCTGGCCGGGGGGCGTCGGGCTCCGCGGCCGCTGCGCGGCCATGAGCGCTCTGACCGGCGAGCGTCGAGGCCTCGCGGAGGCGGCGCTCGACATCGAGGGCGGCGGACCGGACACGCTCATCGAGGACGTCGCCATCCAGGACCCGGACCTCCGGGCCGTTTGGGTCCGGCCCCGGACCGAGAGGTTGACACTCCGGGCCCTCGACGTGCGCGGCGCGGGCGGCCTCCTGGTCGAAGGCGCCTCGGCCGCCCAGGGCGAGCGGCTCGCGCTGGCGAGCACGTCCGCCGAGCCGGCGCTCACGGTGGTCGATGGGACCTTCGACGCAGCCGAGGTGGTCGTGAACGAGGCCGCGTCCGAGGCGGGCGTGCTCGTCGAGGGCGACGGCGTGTGCACGCTCTCGGGCGCGCACCTCGCGGCGGGTGACATCGCGCTCGCCACGGTCTTCGGGACCCTCCGCGTCCAGGAGAGCTGGCTCGAGGGCGACGCACCGCTCGCCCTCGACGTCGCTGGCGGCCGCGCCACGCTCCGGCAAGTGCGCGTGCGCGGTCCCGGCCGCGACGGCGCGCTCGGTGGGACGATCGTCGTGAGCGACGGGACCCTCGAAGTCGATGGCATGATCCAGGAGGGCGCCGGGGTCCTCGGCATCGACGCCATCGCCTCCGAGCTCGCGCTCGAGGACGTCGTGCTCCGTGGCACGGGCGCCGCGGCGGATGGCGGCGGCGGGCAGGGACTGATCGTCAGCCAGCGCTCCACCCTTCGCGTCGAGCGGGCGCTCCTCGAGGGTCACCGGACCCACGCCGCGATCGTCACCGGTGGGCGGATCGATGCCACCCCGCCGACCGCGTTCTTCGAAGACGTCGTCGTGCGGGACATGCGTCCGGCGCTCGACACGGGCCAGGCGGGCTTCGGACTCCTCTTCGAGCTGGGCGCCCGGGGGAACCTCGAGCGTGTCCTGCTCCAGCGGAACCTGGAGGTCGGTCTCCAGCTCGCGAACGAGCTCGAGGACGTGCTCGGCGTAGCGGTGCCCGCGCTCCCCACGCGCGTGGTGGCCACGGACATCGCCATCGAGGACACGCTCCCCTCGGCCGATAGCGGCGGGGTAAGCGGCTTCGGCATCGCCGTCGACTTCGGCGAGGCCGTGCTCGAGCTGAGCCGCGCGCGCATCGTGCGGAGCCGCCGCGGGGGCGTCTTCGTCGCCGACCGGGCCCGGGCCGAGCTCGAGGACGTCGTCATCCGCGAGACCCGGCGCGAGGAGGCAAGCCTCGCCTCTGGCTTCGGGTTGGCCGTCTTCGAGGGAGCCTCGGTGAGCGGCGAGCGCGTGCTCGTCGCGGACAACGAGAGCGCCGGCGTGATCGTTGCGGCGGACGCGCGCGCCGAGCTCCGGAACGCCGTCGTCCGCGAGACCTCGGGCCCGGCGTGCCTCCCGGACTGCACGGACGAGCCCCCGGGCGTCAGCTTCGCGACCTACGACGGCGCGTTGGTGAGCGTCGAGCGCTTCGTCTTCGAGGATGCGGTGGGCTGCGGGCTGCAGGTCGGGGGCGCCGAGCTGACGCTGCGCTCGGGGCTCGTGCAGCGTCATGCCATCGGCGCGTGCCTGCAGGACGATCTGCCCGTCAGCCGGCTCCAGGACGGGGTGCGCTACGTGGACAACGAGGTGCTCCTCGAGCGCACGTCCTTCCCGCTCCCGCAGATCCTGGAGCCCTGACGCTCAGGCCGCCTTCTTCGCGGCGGGCTGGGCGAGGCGCATCAGGCCCGCGCCCCCGGTGGCCATCGCCGCGCGCACGCGCTGGCTCACGGCCTGCCCCTCCGGCGTGTGCTTCGCGGCGGCCATGCCGCACATCACGTCGAGGCGGTTGCCGTCGAGCCAGCGGCGCAGATCGGCGTGCTTCCGCCACTGGGCGCCCTGGCCGAAGGACTGGAGCGTGCTCCGGATCCAGCCTCGCGGCGTCGGGTCCGCGGGGTTCGGCGCCGCGAGGGCGTTCTTCTCGGCGTCGCTCCGCTCGCTGGCCTCGAGGAAGCCGATGAGGGCGAAGCTGAACGAGGGCGTGAGCGTCCGGACGTACTGCATCGTGATGCGGTCCTCGCCGAAAATGGGCATGGGCTTCCGCTCGCGGATAGCCGGCGCCGCGCAGTGCACGTGCACCCAGCCCTTCGAGGTCGGCACCTCGCCCTCCTCGAGCACGATGCGATCCGTCTCGATGCGCTTCACGTGGCCCATGCGGATGACGCTCTTGACCTCGCGGAGGCGCGCGATCTCGTCCGGGTGGCAGGTGGCGCCGCGGTAGGCCGTCGGGCGCCGCGCCGGGTCGAGGCAGAGCAGGTACCCGGCGTCGTGGAGCCGGTCCATGTAGTCGTCGATATCCGTCGCGGCGGCGGCGGCCTCGAGCTGCATGGCGACGCCTTCCTTCACCTTCGCGACGAAGGCGCCGCCGTGGAAGTACTCGCGGTTCGTGACCCAGACGTCCTGGGAGCGGATCCAGCGGATGCGGGCGGCGGAGACCCCTTGGTCCAGCAGGAACTGGACGCTGTCCATGGCCGTCTTGCCGGCGCCGATGACGACGAAGCCCTCGGAGGGCGCGTCGACCTTCGGGAGCTCGTTCGGCGTGACCACGCGGACGCCCTCCGCGACCTCGAAGGGCGTTTGGCTGGTGGCGGGGATGCCGCCCTCGAGGAAGCGCGCGTCGACGAGCCTGCGCGTGACCTTCACCTCGGTGACCTCCCCGCTCGCCAGCGAGCGGAGGCGGCCCTCGCCGAGGTACTCGGTGCGCGAGAGGAAGCGGACCCGCCGGCTCGGGAGGAGCCGCTCCCGGAGCACGCGGTCGAAGTGGGCGAGGATCGCCGCGCCGGAGGCCCGCTGGTAGCGGCCCGCGTCGATGCCGTGCGTGGCGATGGTGTCGTCGCCGAGGGGCATGGAGAGGATGCCGTAGTGCCGCGAGGGCTGGTGCAGGCGGACGAAGGGGTAGGCGTCGAGCCAATGCCCGCCGACGGCGTGGCGCTTGTCGACGAGGGTGACGGTGGCGTCCCCGCCGGCCGCGACGATCGCGTCGGCGAAGGCGAGGCCGGCCAGGCCGGCGCCGATGACGAGGTAGTCGGTTTCGAGGGGGGCGCTCATCGGATTCTCCTTCGGCGAGGCCCGTGCCCCGCGACGAGAAGAAGCTGCGACGCGAGCGTGGAAGGAAGCGTGGGAACCACGGTGGAAAGCGTGTCCCGGGCGACGAAGCCGAGGTCCCCGCCGCGCGATGGCAGGTCCCCTCGGGGACTCAGGGTCGCGCCTCGGAGGCCAGCGCCGCGAAGCACCAGGTGTCCTGGGGTGCTCCGTCCTTGGTCGCGCGGGCGTGGTGCCGAAGCACGCCCTCGCGGTGGAGGCCGGCCTTCTCCGCGACGCGGCGGGAGGCGAGGTTGTTGGCGTCGCAGCGCCAGGCGAGGCGGAGCCAGCCCCAGGCCGGCGAGAATCCCCAGCGAAGCAGCGCGCGGAGCACCTCCGTACCAAGGCCCTGGCCGTGCCGCGAGGCTCGGATCCACATGCCCATCTCGGCCTGCCCGCCTTCGAGCGGTCCTTCCCGGAGGTGATAGCCCGTGCCTCCCAGGACCGTGGCGCCGTCCGCGGCGAAGACGCCGATGGTGAAGTCCTGGTGGAGAAGCCAGCGTGCCCGCTGCGCGCGTGCGATGCGCTCGCTGGCCTCCGCGTCGGTGTGGCCGTCGACCCAGGCCATGCGCGGGCGGAGCGCGGCGCGCGATTCGGCGATCGCCTCGTAGAGCGCCACGCCATCGCCCGGGAGAAAGGAGCGAAGCACGAAGGCGCCGGCGTCGAAGCGCTCCGGGGGAAGCCAGCCGGTCTCGCTCACCATGGGCGCCTCCTAGGCCACGTCGACGTCCACCGCCGGCGCGTCGGCTGCCGCGGAGCCAGCGCGTCGTCGCGGGACCCGCTGGCGCTGGCCGGCAGAACTGAGCATGGTCGGCTCATGGCAACGATCACCATTGTCGGGGACGGGCCCGGCGGACTCAGCGCGGCGCTCTTTCTGGCCAAGGGCGGCCACGACGTGACCGTCTTCGGCACGGACGAGACCGTTATGCACTACGCATACCTCCACAACTACCTCGGCGCCCCGGACACGAGCGGCTCGGACTTCCAGTCGGCCGCCCGGGCCCAGGTCACGGCGCAGGGCGCGACGCTCGTCGCGGCCAAGGTCACGGAAGTGAAAGCCGTCGACGGTGGCTTCGAGGTGACGACGGGCGAGGAGACCCGGCGAAGCGAGTTCCTCGTGCTCAGCGAGGGCAAGGGAGCGCCGCTCGCGACGGCGCTCGGGCTGGCGAGCGAGGAGGGCGCCGTCGTCGTCGACCGGCAGGGGCGAAGCTCCATGGACCGCGTCTACGTGCTCGGCCGGAGCGCGCGACCGCGGCGGAGCCAGGCCATCATCAGCGCCGGGGATGGTGCTGCCGCGGCGCTCGACATCTTGAGCAGGCTCGAGGGCAAGGACGTCCAGGACTGGGACTCGCCCCCGAAAGAGGAGTGAACGCGCGCGGCGCTGAGCGAACCCCGTTGGCGCTCATGGCCAAAAGGCTGGCGCCGTGGGTCAAGAGCCAGCGCGGCGAAGGGCGCAAGGTCTTCGGGTGAGGGCAGGCGCCCTCGGAAGGAGAGTCCCGTGAAGCCCATCGCCCCCGCCGTCCCCCTCCGCGTCCTCGTCCTGCACGCCAGCGGCGTCGGCTCGACGGCCGAGCTCGCCCGCTTCGTCGGCGAGGTGCTGAGGGAGCGAGGGCACGAGGTCGACGTCCACGCCGTCGCCGACATGACCGACGCGGCCCTCCAGCTCCCGACCTACGACCGCATCGTGCTCGGGTCGGCCATTCGCTACGACCGCTGGCTGCCGGAGATGCGCCGCTTCGTCGAGGCGCACGGGGAGCTCCTCGCAACGCGGCCGGTCTCGGCCTTCTTCACCTGCCTCGCGCTCTCACGCCCCACCGGGGAGGCGCAGGCGGCGGGCTACGCCGAGCGCGTGCGCGCCCTCTTCGCGCCGGCCACCGAGCTCGAGGTCCAGGGCTTCGCCGGCGTCCTCGACCTGAAGAAGCTCCCCTTCGTGCAGCGCTGGCTGCTCGGAGCCATCGCGGCCTTCAACGGGGTGCCGGAGGGCGACTACCGCGACTGGGGCGCGGTGCGCGCGTGGGCCGAGGCGCTCGCCCCGGCTTCCAGCGGCGCTTCGCTTCCCCGCCCCGCCCCTCAGGCGGGCTGAGCCGCCGTCCCGAGCTCGGCTGGCCGGACCTCGAAGCGGCCCGGCGCGGGCTTCTGCAGGAAGACGCGAAGCGCGAGCTCCGGCGTGAGAGCGTGGGTGCGGTTCCAGGGGAGCAGGTAGAGGATGCGTGCGAGCGGGCAGTAGCCCGCGAGCAGGAGCGCGAAGCCGCCGAGCGTCGGCACCATGAGCGTCGGCTGCATGCCAGGGACGAAGACGCCAGCGGCGATGAGCGCGAGGAAGCTCAGCCGGAGCTGCGCCGGGAAGACGAGGGGCCGGAAGCCGACCAGCCCGAGGAAGAGGAGGGCGTGCGCGACGCAGAAGCCCACGAGCACCAGGTGGAGGCGCGGGTCGAACCAGCCGCCGACGAGCAGGGTCTGGTTCACGATCCAGCACGCCTTCACGAGCCGGCGGCGGCGCTCGGGTCCGAGCCGCGTCCAGGCGCTCGGGCCTTCGGGGATCCGGGTCTTCTGGTAGGTGCGTCCCCAGCGCGCGGCGTGGGCCCAATGAGTGGCATCGGTCATGACGCGGCTTTCGCCCGGCCCCGTGGGAACCAGCGTGGGAAGGGCCGTGGAACTTGCGCCCCGACCGCGACGGATGGGTGACGAGGCCCCGGCGGCCTCCCGCTTCGGGCGGGTCTTCGACTCCGCTTCCCCGACGGCGACCGGGTCCGCCTGCTCGGCCGCGCCATCGGGAGCTGTCCCTGAGGGACTCCGTCTACTCGAGCGTGAGCTCCCCGGAGCTCCGCACGTAGAGCGTGCAGCCTTCTCCGTTCGCGCAGGTCGCGCTCGGACCTTCGCCCGTCCACGCCACGTGACTGCCCGGGTCGATGGACTCGGTCCGGTCGCCTTCGCCCCAGCGGACCGCCACCCCGCCAAGTACCACGACGGCGTGCGCGCTGGCCGCCCGAAGCGTGGCCGTCGCGCCGCCGCTCAGGGCGACCATGTGCCCGGCGTGCTCGCCGTTCTCCCAGAGCAGGGCCACGCGGCCGGCGCCGGCCTCGCGCCAGGGCAAACGCGCGGCGGGCACGTTGCGGGGCGTGGTTCCGTCGTCGAAGGCCTCGGCGACGGGCTGCACGAGGTAGGGGCCCTCGTCGATCTCGACGTAGGCGACCACGTCGTCGCCGCGCGCTGCGGTGATGTGCGCGCCGCCCTTCGGTTGCGTCCAGAAGGAGCCCGGCGGCATCCACTCGGGCTCGCCGTCCGGGTCGCCGTTGTAGACGAGCCCGCTCAGCACGACCGCGCGGTAGGTGACGTTGTGGATGTGCGGCGGCGACGCGAAGCCGTCCACGAAGCGGACCAGGAAGCCCGTGGCGCCCTCCTCGGTGCGGTCGCCCCAGAGGTCCGCCGCGCGCGGGCTCGCCTCCCCGCGGGCAGGGTTGAGCGCCTGCCACGTGAGCTCCGCGCTCGGCCGGACCGTGTGCGTGGTGGGGGTCGGTGCGGTCGGCGCGGCGGGGCCGCCACAGGCCGCGAGAACGATCGCCAGGATGCAGAGTCTCGAGTCCATGGGCCCTCCCCGATTCATCGTTGAGGTCTTCTAAACCCGCGTTCTTTCCGGGAGAAGGCGGCTGGCTTCGACATGACTTTCGCCCGATCGCTAATAATCGGCCCATGAAGATGCGCGAGATGGAGGTCCTGGTCCGCGTGGTCGAGACCGGGTCGATGACCCGGGCCGCGCGTCAGCTCGACGTCACGCCGGCGGCCGTGAGCGGCGTCGTCGCGCGGGCGGAGGCGACGCTCGGCGTCCGCCTCTTCGAGCGCACGACGCGGAGCCTGCATCCCACGGACGAGGGCCTGGTGATCCTCGAGGGGTGCCGGGACGTGCTCGACCGCTGGCGGCGCGCGCTCGACGACGCGCGCGGTCAGCGGAGCGAGCTGGTGGGCACGGTGCACCTCGCGGCGCCGGCGGACACGACCTACGGGGTGCTCGACGAGGTGGTGGTGGCCTTCGCGGCGGAGCACCCGCGGCTCCGCGTGGTGCTTCACGTGAGCGACGCGATCCAGCACGTGCATCGCGACGCCATCGACCTCGCCATCCGCTACGGGCCGCTTCCGGACAGCACGCTCACGGCGCGCCGGCTCGTCGAGGCGCCGGGGATCCTGGTGGCGGCGCCCACCTACCTCGCAGCCCATGGCGCGCCCGCGGACCTCGACGCGCTCGCCGAGCATCGCTGCGTGACGCTGCTGCGGGCGGGCGTCGCGCCTTCGTCGTGGGAGCTCCACGAGGGCGGCGCCACACATCGCGTTCCCCTCCGCAGCGCGCTCTGCGGGAACGGCTACCTGGCGCGGCGCTGGGCGGTCGCGGGGCGGGGCATCGCGCTGAAGAACCTCTTCGACGTGATCGACGACCTCGAGGCGGGGCGTCTCGTTCGGGTGCTTCCGGCCGTGGCGCGGCCGGCGGTCGCGATCCACGCGGTGTTCCCGAGCCGGCGCTTCCTGCCGGCTCGGGTGCGCGCGCTGGGCGACGCGGTCGGACGGCACTTCGCGGAGCGCGCCGCGCGCTGCGAGGCGTGGCTCGGGGCGCAATCCTGACGCCTCCGAGGTGGGCTACCGGACGTTTCGTTTGGGGCGGGTCTGCGCGTACCCTTCACGCATGCTCCGAACGACTCCCGCCGCGCTCTGGCTGATGACCCTCCTCCTCGCCTGCGGCGGTTCCCAGGCGCCGAGCGCGGCCGGTGGCGAAGCGGCCGGCGCCGGCGCCGAAGAAGCTGGTGCCGAAGGAGAAGCTGGCGCCGCGGCCGAGGCTGCCGGCGATTGCGGCGATCCGGCCGCCGCGGCCTCCGTCGCCCTCGACTGTTCCCTCGAGGCCTGCGCGGACGGATACATGAACGGCAGCTGGGTCTGCGATGGCGGGAGGTCGCGCCTGACCATCGCGTCCGGGGCGATGCGCTTCTGCGATGCGGAGAACACGCTCACGGGCGTGGGGTGCCTGAGCTGCGAGGGCGCGTGGGAGGCCATCGCCCGCGACGGCTCGTGGGTGAACGTGAGCGGCACCCTCGACGGCGCCGGCATCATGGCGTGGCGCTGGTGCCGAGGCGGGGACCTCGAGGCATGCCGCGCCTCCGGCGGCGAAGGCGGCGACGAGTACACCTGCGTTCGCGCCGAGTAGCGTGCGGCGGGGCGACGCGGGCGCGGGCCGAACCGGCGCCTGGCTGATCCTCATGACGCGCGCCTCCGAGCCCATGACCCGCCGGGTCCTCGTCGCGGCCCCCGAGCTCTCCATCGACGCCGCGTGGTCGATCATGGAGCGCGAGCGCTTTCGCCACCTCCCGGTCGTCCGCAACGGGCTGCTGCTCGGCATGCTCTCCGACCGCGACATCTTGCTGCGCTCGGAGCTCCGCGAGGATCAGGTCGTGACGCGCGGCATCGTCGGCGAGGCCATGACCCCGGCCCCCTACGTCTGCGGTCCGGACACGGACGTGGTCCATCTCGTGCGCACGATGACCGAGAAGAAGATCGACGCGGTCCCGGTCGTGAACCACGCGGACCAGCTCGTCGGCCTCGTCACCTCCACGGACCTCATGCTCCTGCTCATCACCCTCGACGAGGCACGCCACCCCATCCCCTTCGAGTTCGAGCTGGAGATCGCGACCGCCGAAGTCTCGGCCTAGCGGCTCGGTAGAACGACGCCGCCGAGCGTGCAGTCGGCTGCGAGCCCGACGCTCCCCGAAGAGAGGAGGGGCGTCGCGCGCCCGCTCCCGTGCCTCTCCCGTAGCCCCCGACCGGTGTCGTCAAGCTCGCCGCGCACCTTCTCGACATAACCCTCGGTGCATCTACGGAATATCATTCCAATCGCGGTTAAGGCAGCGAATCTCCGGATATTTCGACCGGTAGGTCCGGCAATCCTCCGTGAATACGGGAGCCCCGATTCTGGGCTCACTCCCTCCAGCGGACGAATCGACCAGGCAAGCTAGTAACGTATCGTCGGCTGTCTCGGCGTCGGCTGGAAAGAAGTCCGACAGAGACACTCGGCCTGGTTGGCAACCGCTACCTCCCAGCTCGCCGAACGTGCAAATCCCTACTGACCTCAGCTCCGAGACACCCACGCAAGCTGTGGATAAGACGCTGAGGGGAAATGGCAGGCCTGCCTCGATCTCCGCACTAACCGGACACTGAATACCGCAGTTGGGTCCGCAGAAACCAGGCCCGGGTCCCATCGAAAGAGGACAGTCATCCTCGTTCGATGGCCCACTCTCGTAGACACTTCCATCGGAGTATCTGCATGAGTAGCCAGGATTCCGCTCCTGATAGGCGGCGCATACGTCAATGGGGATGCAGAGCGCTCCGCCCACCATCGATTCACCGCTACCTCTTTCCGTGACACAGAGCTCGTCGCCTCCACAGAAGCTTCGACCAGTAATCCGGCCGACTTGTAGCAAGCAACGCGGCGAGAATCGCGTGTCTTCCACAGGCCTTGGTGCACAGAGTCCGGCATTCACGTTACACGATGTGTATCCTACATCATGGGTATCACACCCAATGCCGGCAGCACACGATGGTCCGCAGAGATGAACGGAAGGGTGCAAGGTACACGACGGCAGGGACCCTGAATCGGCCGAAATACCGCCATCGACTCCGGAGTCTTCAGGATCCACGGAGCTCGAGAAACAAGCCGGAGCGAGGCCGATGGCGGCCACGAGGCACCGGACCCATCCACGACTCCTTCTACGCCTCTTCACAGATCCCCAAGGTGCATGTTTTCCAGATTCACACTCGTTTCCGCACGAACCACAGTTGCTGGGAGGCCAGTTGAGCTCGACACAGCTACCTCCACAGCAACTCTGAGGAATCACGCAAAAGTCGCCACACGCACCGCAATGGTCCACGCTCGACCCGACATCAACACACCACCGTCGCAGCAGTCTTCGCCCGTGGCGCAAGCGTTCGCACACACACCACAGTTTGCACTGTCGCTCAGTATATCCGTGTCTCCCCGGCCGAACGTGTGTCGAGCGCCCCGGTGAGGACTGATCCCATCGGTCTGCGAGGTCGGGGTCGGGAGCGGGCGCGGGATGCCCTTCCGAACGAAGGTAAGCGTCTTGTAGAAGCGCCCCCAGCGCCTGGCTCCGGAGGAGCCAGCGCCCGACTCTGGCGCATAGCCCCGACCCCGGCGCGCGCGCCGAAGGCGCCGCCGCCGAGCGTGCAGGCGGCTGGGAGCCCGACGCGCCCCGAAGAGAGGAGGGGCGTCGCGCGCTCGCTCCCGGCGCCTGCTCGGCGGTCACTCGGTATTCACTCCTGCGAAGGAGCGTCGCGCGCGCGCGCTCCCGGCGGTCACTCGGCCGGTGCGGCCTTTCCGTCGTCGGTCCGCACGTACCCGTCCCCGAAGCTCGGCAGGTCGATCAGCTTCCCCACCGCAAACCCGAGCAGGAAGTCGTCGAGCTCCTTCGGTGTGGGCTCGCGCATCGGCGTCTCGGCCGGCGCCTCGTCCGGAAGGTCGATCTCTTCGACCACCTCGTCGCGCAGCCTGACGAGCTTATCCCCGTCGAAGTACTCCTCACGGAAGACGATGCGGAGCGACGCCACCTTCTCCTGCCGCCGGTACTTCGGGAGCTCGTTCCAGTAGAAGCACTGCCCGCCCGGCGCCTTCGCCCAGCGCAGCCAGCCCGGCAGCACGGACTTCCGAGCGCCGCCGTTCAGCGCGCCGAAGAAGGCCCGGAGGTAGGCGCGGTGGCGCTCGGCCATGGCCTCGCTCTTCGGGAGCACGCCGAACTTCTGGCGCACGGGCGCGAGGCCCTCGAGCGTCGGCCCGGCCCCGCGAATCGCGTCGCGGAGGTCGTGTTTGTAGACCTCGCCGAGGTGGTACGTGCACACCGGCGCCGTCGCCAAGAAGCACCCGTGCACCTTCCCGTAGATGCGCTCGTGCGGGTCCATGAAGTCGTTCGTGACCGCGTAGACCGCCCCGCTCTCACCCACGACGTGCCAGTGCATGCGCTGCGTGAGCGGCGTGTCCCACCAGCCGAGGGGCATGGGCTTCCAGAGCTTGT
>JBCDGX010000048.1:0-15040 GCA_038750805.1 Myxococcota bacterium | reverse complement strand
GAAGGGGACCATGCCGGCGTTGGCGAACATCAGCGTCGGGTCGTTCGCGGGGACGAGCGGGCCGCTCGCCACGCGCTGGTGGCCGCGGCTCTCGAAGAAGCGGAGGAAGGCCTCGCGGATGTCGCGTGAGCTGGTCATGGGAGCGCTGGGTGCGTAGCGCGTCGCCCCACGGATGGAAAGCGCCGGGAAACGCGCGGGCTGCCCGGTGTCACAGGGGGGCTTCACGTTGCCGGCGAGACCCGCCGCGCCGTCGCGCCCCCCGAAGGGAGCGTCGCCAGCGGCCCCCGGCCAGGGCATGGTGGCCGGCGACGGGTCCCGTCCGCATCACCCATGATCACCCTCCTTCGCGTTCGCAACTTCGCCATCATCGACGAGCTCGAGGTCGAGCTCGCGCCGGGGCTGAACGTCGTCACGGGCGAGACCGGGGCGGGCAAGTCCATCCTCGTCGCGGCGCTCCAGCTCGTGCTCGGCGGGAAGGGGCGCCCCGAGGTCGTGCGCGCGGGCGCCGACCAGGCCGAGGTGGAGGTGCTCGTCGACCTCGGCGGCGACGCGGCGCTCCGCGAGCGCCTCGGCGACGCGGGGCTGACAGCGGCGGACGAGCTGGTGATCCGGCGCGTCATCGGGGCCAAGGGGCGCACCCGGGCCTACGTGAACGGCCGGCTGGCGACCCAGGCCCAGCTACGGACGCTCGCCGCCGGGCTCGCGGACATCTCGTCGCAGCACGAGTACCACTCGCTGGCGGACGCGCGCTCGCACCTCGGCTACCTCGACGCCTTCGGCGGGCTCGGAGAGGAGCGGACGGCGGTGGCCGAGGCGCACCGGGCGTTGGCCTCGGCGTCGGCGGCGCTCCGGGCCCTCGAGGTCGAGGCGCGGGAGCGAGCCGACCGGGAGGATCTGCTTCGCTTCCAGCTCGCGGAGATCGACGACCTCGCCCCGGAGCCCGGCGAGATGGAGGCGCTCGAAGCCGAGCGGGCGCGCCTCCGCCACGCAGAGCAGCTCGCCGACGCCGCCGGAGGCGCCGAGGAGGCGCTCTACGCGCGGGACGGTTCCCTGAGCGAGTCCCTCGCCAAGGTCGTCGCCAAGGTGCGCGAGGGCGCCGCGCTCGACGCCGCGCTCGGGCCCATGGCGGGCCAGCTGGGCGAGGCGCTGAGCGTGCTCGAGGACGTCGCGGCCGATCTGGGTCGCTACGCGCGGGACGTGCGCGTGGACCCCGAGCGGCTGGGGGAGGTCGAGGATCGCCTGGTGCGCCTCGGGCGCCTGGTCCGGAAGCATGGCGGCGCGCATCCCACGGACCTCGAAGCCGTGCTCGCGCGGCGCGCGGAGGCCCAGGGGGAGCTCGACGCCCTCGAGCGCCACGACGAGCGCCTTGCGGAGGCGCGGGCGACGCGGGACGCGGCTCTCGCCGAGGCGACCTCCCGGGCCCGCGTGCTGAGCGAGCGCCGCCACGCCATCGCGGCCACCCTCGGCGGCGCCATCAGCGAGGAGCTCGAGGGCCTCGGAATGGGTGGGGCGCGGGTGCTGGTCGAGCTGGCCCCGCTCGAGGAGGGGAGCGAGGCCGATCCCAGCGTGGATGGCGCGCGGCTGAGCGCCACGGGCATCGACCGGGCCGAGTTCCTGATCGCGCCGAACCGGGGCGAGCCGGCGCGGGCGCTTCGGAAGATCGCCAGCGGAGGCGAGCTGAGCCGGGCCATGCTGGCCATCAAGCGCGTGCTCGCGGGGCTCGGGCCCGCGGGCCTCTACGTGTTCGACGAGGTCGACGCGGGGGTCGGTGGGGCCGTGGCCGAGGTCATCGGGAAGAAGCTCGTCGACGTGGCGGCGCACGCGCAGGTGCTCTGCATCACGCACCTCGCGCAGATCGCGGTCCACGGCGACGCCCACTTCCGCGTGAGCAAGCACGCCGAGGAGGAGCGGACCTACAGCGAGGTGTGTCGCCTCGACGAAGGCGAGCGCCTCGAGGAGGTCGCGCGCATGGTTGGTGGCCTCAAGATCACACGAAAAACCCGCGCAGCCGCGGCGGAGATGCTCTCCGAGGCGCGGCGCGCGGGTTCGGGGGACGGGCGCGGCGAAAGAGCCGCGGGCATCGGCTAGGCCAGGCTCACTCGGCCGTGGAGCAATCGCGCTCGACGAAGTCCTGGGCGGTCTCGTAGTCGTTCCCGTTGTTGCCGCGGCGGCCGTAGCGCCGGCGGATCGTCAGGAGCTCCTCGTCGAGCTCAGGGGCGCAGGGGCCGTACCAGGCCGAGGAGGTGTTGTCGCCCTCGACCAGAAGGTCGTGCGCGGTCCCCAGCCGGGTCGAGACTCCAGGACCGGGCTCGGGGGTGTCGCCCCAGCAGATGAAGTCGACCATGTTCTCCCGGTTGCCGAATTGGTTTTCGCCGCGATAGAGGGCGATCTCGCCGTCGAAGGGCTCGAGGAGCTCCTGTCGTCCGACCTCGACGTCGAAGTTGCTCGGCATCACGAGCGTGATGAACTCGCCGGGGTCGATGATGCTGTCCCCGTCGAGGATGCCGTCGAGCTCGCGGTCGGCCGGGCGCGATTCGAGCCAGTAGCGGTCGACAGATACGTCGATGGGCTCGCTGGTGGGGTTGTGGATCTCGACGCGGCCCTGCGTGAAGAGCGGCTGGGCGATGCGCACCTGGGTGATGATCAGGTGATCCACACCGACCGGGTCGATGTCCGGGCAGAGCGCGTCATCGATGTCCGCCCCCATCTGATCGACGAGACCCATCTCCTCTTCTTCCATGTCCGGGGGCATGTCCACGCCCTCGTCCATGCTGGCGTCCATGCCCGAGCCCATGTCGGGCCCGAGGTCCTGGCCGGAGTCCGTGGGGATGGCGGGACGGTCGTCACCACCGCAGGCGGCAAGAAGCGCGAGGGACGCGAGCAGCGCCCAAGAAAGACGGGGGAGGAGCATCATGAGTGGCGTCGCTTAGGCCAAAGGAAGGTGCCGAGCAAGGGGAGGGCCCGGGCACGAAAGCGCATGCTAGTCTGACTTGGGAGGAAATGCCGATGCATCGTGGACTTTTCTTTGCTTTCGCCGTGGCTTCACTCACCGCCTGCGCCATCGAGCCCGCAGAACCGGTGGAAAGCGCCGGCGCCAACATCTGCTGCGGTGGCGGGTGTTGTCTGATCGGGGGCGTTTGTTTCGACAACGGCGAAATCAATCCCGACGATCCCTGCGAGCAGTGCCTTCGTGGGCCGGACGGGAACGCTACCGACTGGTCGCCCGTCGATAGTCCGGAGTGCTCCGGCGAGGATATGGGCGTTGCTGATAGCGGCGTGGATATGGGCTCGCCCTCGGACGCTGGCCTGCCGATGGATATGGGCGGCGTTGAGGACATGAGCACCGACGAAGACATGGGCGGCGTTGACATGGGTGACACGGACGCAGGGGCCAGCGTGGACATGGGCGTCGGTCTGGCAGACATGGGCGACTCGGACAGCGGCAGCGGCTCGTCGGACTCCGGCGGCTGTCAGGCGGCGAACGCCGCGCCGATCATGCCGTTCGTCCTCGCCATGCTCGTGGCTCGAAGGCGCCGGCGCTGAGAGGCCGAAGAAGCACCTAGCGAATCACGAAGACGGCACCGCTCTGGGATGCCTCTCCGTCGCCAGCACTGCGCCTGGCGTCCTCGCCGGGCGCCGACGCGATCACTCTGTGACCGGATGGCGTGACGGCCACACTAGAGCCGAGGCCGTCGGCCTCGGCGGCGAGTGGGTGCTTGAGGAGCGCTTCAAGCATCCATGTTGACTCCCCGCGTCGAAAGACGGCCACGCAGCCTGAGCCCGGTCGGTCGTCATTTTGCGCGTCGACGCGGCCAACACTCGCCAGCGTCCCCTCTCCGGGGCTGCCAATCACTAGTAGGTCGCCCCCATCGGCGAGCGACAGTCCCGTGCCGAGCGTATCGCCCTCCGAGACCTCCGGGAGCCGGAACCGCTGCTGCAGCTCCCAGAGCTCTGCCGTGCGCTCGTAAGTGAAGACGGAGCCGGAATCGGTCACGGGCGCCCCGGAGCCAAAACCCACTCCTGGAGCACCGCGAGCGGACCGGTGTGCCGACACAGCTAGGAGCCGTCCGCTGCCGGACAGAGAGAGCTGGTTGCCGAAGAAGGCGCCGTTTTCCGGTGTCGGCGAGACGAGCCGCTGCTCGAACCGCCACTGGTCCGTACGAACTGGGGAATAGGAGTAGACGTAGATCGCTCCAGCATCGGCGACGCCGCTCTCGGTTTCTCCGGTTGCAGCGGCGGCAAGAACCGTCCCGTCCGCCGAGAGCGCGACACGCCCCAGCACTGCTGTGTTCTCGGGTACGGGGGCTTTGAGGACGGCGTCCAACTCCCAACCTGCACCAATCCTCCGAAAGACGAAGGCGGCGCCCGTTCGGTTGCCTCTCGCATCGAGGGGTGGGTCCACGCCTCCAATCGAGCTGTCCTCGCCTGGTGCACCGACGGCGATCACCTGGCCGTCGTTGGCGATTGCCAGAGTCAGCCCGAATCGGTCTTCCGTGGATGCGCCGGGGGCCACGAGGATGTCGTCGGGCTCCCACGAATCGTCGCTTCGGATGAACGTCAGGACTTCCCCTCGTCGCTCGGTCCCTCGCCGTGCACAGCCGACCGCGATAACGTCCCCCCGCCGCGAGATCGCGACGTCCGAGCCGCAGCCGTCGTTGGCGACGGGCTCCGGAGCCTTGAGCATCGCCACCTCCTCCCACCCCTCGCCGCGGCGCTCGAAGACGTAGGCCGCTCCCGACCCGGGCATCAGGTCGTCGCGCTCCGGGTTCACGCCGCCGCCGCTGGTCGCTTCGCCGATGGCGCCCGCCACCAGGGTGTTGCCGTCCGCGCTGATCGCGAGGCCCACGCCGAACGAGCCGCCGAACTCGTCGAAGGCGCCGGCGTTCGATGCCTTGAGGTACTCGCTCTCGCCGAGCAGGCGGGCCTCGCACGCGCCCGCGTCGCACACGCAGTTGTCCGTGGCGCACGCGGTGCACTCGGCGCCGTCCGGCGCAGGACCCGTCGCGACGCAGCGCGGCTGGCCTTCGACGCACATCTGCGCGCCGAGCTGGCAGCTCTCCTCCGGCACGCAGCTCTCGCCGCCCACGCAGCCCGCGTCCACCCCGAGGTCCGTTCCCGCGTCCGTTCCCGCGTCGTCGTCGGGGAGCGGCGGCCCGCCGTCGAAGAGGAACTCGCAGAGGAGCTCACCGTCGACGCGGCGCTCGACCAGGGGCGGCGGACAATCGCAGCCGCCCATGCGGTTGATCTCCTCGGGACGGCAGCCGCGAAGGCACGCGCCGTCGGAGCGCCGCGAGGTGCCGACGGGACACGGACCCGGGTCCTCGTCGGGGCATCCCGGCAGGAAGCCGACGAGACCGAGAAGAAAGAGGGGCGCGAAGGGCGGTCGTTGCATGGCGTCCTCAGCTCGGGCGTGGTGCGACGGAGTTGCGCTCCCGCATGGCGCGTCGCCGCACGCGCCCGACGACGAGGAGCCCGACGACCAGCGCGTACGGCACGGGACCGCCGCCCGCGGCGCAGCCGCCTTCGCTCGGGGGAGGCCCCGGTCCGCCGCACTCGAAGGGCAGGACGACCTCCCGGGGCGCGCCGGTCCCAGCATCGCCCGGCAGGTCGGCCTCCGTCAGACCGACCTCCTCCGGCGGAATCTCGAGATCCTGGACGACGTCCGGAAACCACCCCGGGCAGATGACGCCCGTCTGGCTGCAGGTCGGGCAGGCCGCCAGCTCGCGGATCGCGCTCAGCTCGAGGAGCGGCGTCACCGCCCCCTCGACCCGGCGCCCCAGCGCGAAGCCGTCCCGCGCCTGGTCCGTGCACACGAAGAGCTCCTCCGCCGTCGCCGTCAGGCAGTGCACCGACACGTCGGCGACCCGCGTGAAGCGCTCCCCGCGATCCTCCGAGCGCCAGAGGCCCCCGAGGCGGCTCCCCACCCACACGACGCCCCCCGGGAGCGCGAGGAGCGCGCCCACCTGCGGCACGCCGAGCACTTCCTCGAAGGTCCGCCCCCCGTCCGCGCTCCGGAGCACGCGCTCCGGCGCCATCTCCCCGTCGAAGTTGAGCGCGTGCGCATAGACGCGCTCCGGGTCGTCCGGGTCCACGGCGTCCGCGAGGAGCCGGTACTCCTCGCCCACCCGCGGCACCACGGCCTCCTCGAAGCTCCGGCCCCCGTCCACCGACGCCAGCATGACGAGCGCCCGCTCCCGCATCGGGCCGAGCGGGACCCGGGCCCCGATGTACAGGCGCGAGGGGTCCCCGGCCGCGAACACCACGCGGTCGAGGCGCAGGTCGCCGGGCGCCTCGAAGAGCGGAGTCACGCCCCCCGTCGCGCTCCAACGCGCGAGCCCGTCCGCCGCCGTCTCGGACGTGAGGACCAGCGCATCGCCGTTGTCAGGCAGGGGGACCACGTCCGGAGCCAGCTGCGTCTCCACCGTCGGCGTCCAGTCGCAGCCCGCGGCCGATGTCCGCACCCCGCCGAAGCTCGCGACGTGAATCGAGCCGTCGATCAGCGCGACGCGCGGGTCCGCCCCCGTCGGGTCGACGTCGTAGGCCGCCGCGCACGTCCAGCGCCAGGTCGCCCCGCCGTCCTCGCTCGTCGCCAGCCCCCAGGTCGCCTGGGCCACCAGGCGGTCGGGGTTCGAAGGATCGACGAGGAGCTGCCGGAGCGCCGGCGGGCGCGCGTGGGCGCGGACGCCGCGCGGCATGCCGAGCCCCCCCGCGGCGCAGCACGCCAGGGCCAGGGCGCCCAGGAAGCGCACGCGCGGGGATCTCCCGACGCGCCCCTCAGCCCGAGGAGCCGAGCTCGAGCCCATGCCTCTTGAGCTCCTTGCGCGCGACCACGTACTTGTGGACCTCGTCCGGACCGTCGTAGATGCGCGCGCCGCGCTCGTGCCGCCAGATGTGGCTGAGCGGCGTGTCCTCGGTCAGCCCGAGCGCTCCGTGCGTCTGGATCGCCTTGTCGAGCACGGCGCCGAGCACGTCGGCCACGAAGAACTTGATGCAGCTGATCTCCTGCCGCGCCTTGTAGAGGCCCTCGGTGTCGATCTTCCACGCCGCGTACTCGACGTAGAGGCGCGAGGCGTCGATGCCCGCGCGGCTCTCGGCGATCCAGTTCTGCACCGTCTGCCGCGTCGCCAGCGGCTTGCCCGGCGCGATCTCCCGGCCCGCGGCCCGCCTGCACATCAGCTCGAGGGCCCGCTCCGCGAGGCCGATCCAGCGCATGCAGTGGTGGATGCGCCCGGGCCCGAGCCGGTTCTGCGCGAGTAGGAAGCCCATGCCGTCCCCGCCGAGGAGGTTCTCCTTCGGCACTCGGCAGCCCTCGTAGGCGACCTCGGAGTGGCTCGCCCAGCCGCTGCCTTCCTCGCCGACGATGGGGATGCGGCGCACGTGCTGGAAGCCCGGCGTCGACGTCGGCACGAGGATCATGGAGGCGCGCTGGTGCGGCGGCGCCTCGGGGTTGGTCACGGCCATCACGATGGCGAAGTCCGCGCCGTCGGCGCCGGTGGTGAACCACTTCCGGCCGTCGATGACCCACTCGTCGCCGTCGAGCACGGCCTTGGTCTCGAGCCACGTCGGGTTCGAGCCGGCGCGCTCGGGCTCGGTCATCGAGAAGCAGCTCCGGATCTCGCCGCGCACGAGCGGCGCGAGAAAGCGGTCCTTCTGCGCGTCCGTGCCGTGCTCGAGGAGCAGCTCGATGTTGCCCGCGTCCGGCGCCTGGCAGCCGAACACGTAGGGGCCGAGCACGCTCTTGCCGAGCACCCGCATGAGCTGGGCATGCTCCCGGAAGGGCATGCCCATGCCGCCCCACTCCTTCGGGACGTTCGGCGCCCAGAGGCCGTCCCGGCGGATCGCGTCCCGGGCTGCCTCGAGCTCGGCGTGGGCGCCCGTGAAGCCCTTCTCGTGCATCATCGGCTCGAGGGGGAAGACGGTCTCCTCCATGTGGCGCTCGACGCGCTCGAGGAGGTCCTTCATCGCATCGCTGATCTCGAACTGCACGTCGCCTCCGCTGGCTGAGCCTTCAGCCTACCAGCCCGCGGGCCGGGTGCCTTCGGGGTCCGGCGGCTTTACGTGGCGCCTTCCTGTGCCCAAGCTCGCCCGCCGTGGGTGAAGCAGAAGATCGCGGAGCCGAGCACGGCTCTCTCCGGCAGCAAGAGAAGGACCCGGAGGTCCTTCGCCACGGGCTCGTGCGCGTGGTCTTGGCCTACGCCTTCGCGCTGGCGTTGGCGGCCATCACCTGGGTGCTCACGTCGCCGCACATGGATCCGCTCTGGGCGACCTTCGCCGCGGACATGGCGGGCACCCTCGGCATCTTCGCCTTCAGCTTCGCCTTCCGGAACTCGAGCTTCTACGACGCCTATTGGTCCGTCGCGCCCATCGCCGTGGTCCTGCTCTGGGCCAGCCTCCCGGGCATCGCGCCGCTTGGCCGGAAGCTCCTCGTGCTGGGCCTCGTGCTCTGGTGGGGCGCCCGGCTCACGGGGAACTGGTACCGGAGCTGGACGGGCCTCGATCACGAGGACTGGCGCTACCTCGAGCTGAAGCAAAAGTCGGGTCGGGGCTACTGGCTCCTGAGCCTCTTCGGCTTCCACCTCTTCCCCACCGTCGAGGTCTACCTCGGCCTCCTGGCGTGCTGGCCCGCGCTCGTGGCGGGCGGGCAGCCCCTCGGCGCCCTCGACGCCGTGGCCGCCCTCGTCACGGCCGGCGCGATCCTCATCGAGCAGGTCGCGGACGACCAGCTCGACGCCTTCCTTCGCGTGCGGAAGCCCGGCGAGATCCTCGCCCGCGGCCTCTGGAAGCACGCCCGCCACCCCAACTACTTCGGCGAGATGAGCTTCTGGTGGGGGCTCTGGCTCTTTGGCTACGCGGCGGACCCGCGCTGGGCCTGGACCATCATCGGCCCGCTGGCCATCAGCGCGCTCATCGTCTTCGTCTCCATCCCGATGATCGAGGCGCGGAGCCTCGCCCGGCGACCCGGCTACGCCGAGCACGTGAAGCGCACCTGGGCCTTCCTGCCGCTCCCGAAGCCCGGCGCCTCGGCGGTGGGTCCCGGCGAGACCGACCGATAGCCTCCACCTTTTCCGATTTGTCGGTGCCCCAGAGCGGCGGCATGCTGCGGTGGCACGCGTCCCCAACATCGGACTTCGCCGAGCAGCCATGCCCGTCTCCCGCGTCCCCTTTCTCTTCCTTTCCCTTCTCCTCGCCCTCAGCGCCTGCGGCGACGACGAGCCTGCGCTCTCGAGCGACGGGCCGCTGCAGGTCCGAATGGACGCCATCGTCCGGAACCCATCGAACGCGCTCAGCTATTACGTGTTCTGGGAGACCAGCCGCGACGTCCCCTCGGAGCTCCGCTACGACTGCGGCGACGGCGAATACGCCGGCACGCTGAGCGACCCGACGCCCCGGCGCGCCCACGAGGCCTTCCTCATGGGCCTCTGGGAGGGCGCGAGCTGCGAGCTCACGGTAGTCGCCGACGAGGGCGAAGGCGAGGTCACGGCCACGGACCGCATCGCGAGCGCCGGCCCCGTGCCCTCGACGCTCCCGGACCTCGACGTCCAGGTCTCCATGCCCGAGCGCATGCAGCCGGGCTGGACCTTCTTCTCGCTGGCCCGCGCCAACGAGTCCCACCCGCGCATCACCGTCGCCCTCGACGCCCAGGGTCGCTACCGCTGGTACCTGGCCCGCGGCAGCGACCAGGTCGGCTCCGGCGACGAGATCACGCTGCTGCCCGGCGGGCGCCTCCTGCTCGCCGCCGCCGAGCCCCAGCAGATCGTGAACTGGGAAGGCGACATCCTCTTCGACCTCGACCAGAACGCGCACCACGACGCACAGATCGCCCCCTGGGACCCGGAGCACATCCTCTACCTCGGCGTCGACACGAACTGCTTCGAGCACACCGTCGAAGAGCTCGACATGAACACGGGCGAGATCGTCTGGCAGTGGAGCCTCTGCGAGAACTGGACGCCCCAGTACCGCTACGGGAACTGGTCCCACGTGAACACGGTGACGCCCGTGCCCGGCGAGCGGGCCGTGGTCATCTCCTCGCGGAACCAGGACGCGCTCTTCAAGATCCAGCGGGACACGGACGAGCTCGAGTGGGTGCTCGGGCGCGACGGCGACTTCGCGATGGAGGACGAGGCGCTCTTCTACCGGCAGCACGCGCCGGAGTTCCTCGAGACCGACGACGGCAGCGTCGAGATCCTCCTCTTCGACAACGGCGTCGGCCGCGAAGAGCTCAGCGTGCTCAACGAGCCCCTCGCGTGGGAGCGTCGCTGGAGCCGCCTCGTCACCTACCGCCTGAGCTTCGACGAGAGCGGGGCCCCGGACCGCGCGGACGTCGTCTGGGAGTACGACGGGGGCGACCGGCCCTTCGCCGAGAACCGGAGCGACGTGGACCGGCTCCCGAACGGCAACACGCTCGCCGTGTGGGTGTATCCAGCCGGGCCCGCACGTGCGCTACGAGGAGATCGACGCCGACTCGGAGGTCGTCTGGCGCGCCGAGTCGCCGGAGGGCTGGGCGTCCTACCGCATCGAGCGCATCGAGGCCCCGGCGGGCTTCGTCATCGGCGACTGAGGGCCTCGTCCCGCGCCCCCTGATCTTCGCGCGCTCCGCGCGCTCCTTGGAATGGACACGACCATGAACATGCATCGCTTCACCGCGCTCTGGCTCGTTGCGCTCCTGCCCGGTCTGGCGGCCTGCGGCGACGACTCCATCGCGCCTCAGGTCTCCGGCCTCGAGGCCACCGCGAACCTCGACAACGTGCTCAGCGCCTTCGTGAACCTGAACACGGACGTGCCCACGACCGCCGTCGCCGAGGTCTTTCAGCAGGACACGCGGGAGCTCCTCTTCCGCTCGGAGCCGAGCGCGCTCGGCACCTCGCACGAGCTCTTCGTGATGAACTTCCGCGCCGAGACCGACGTGGACATCGTCGTCACGGCGACGGGCGAGGGCGGCGGCGCCTCCTCCACGACCGTGCCCTTCACCGTCGGATCCCTCCCGGACGATTTTCCGCCCCTCGACGTCGCGGTGAACGACACTGCGAGCATGGCGCCGGGCTACACGATCTTCGACGTGCGCCGCTGGAACCCGGCCCTCGACAACGAGTACGGCTACATCATGGTGCTCGACGAGACCGGCGCGCCGCGCTGGTACTTCCGGCCCCCCGACGGTCGCCCGCAGGACGTGAACGTCGGCCCGAACGGCAACGTCTTCTACGGCGTCGACAACCAGTACATCCGCGAGATCGACTGGGCCGGCAACACGCTCAACAACTGGACCCCCGAGGACATCGGTGTGGTGACCTTCCACCACGAGTTCGGCTTCCTCCCGAACGGGAACCTCTTCACGCTCGGCATCGCCGTCGAAAACCGCGGCCCCTACACCCGTGAGGACGAAGAGGTCTTCATCGACGTCGTGGCGGACACCATCGTCGAGTTCCAGCCCGACGGAACGCTCGTTCGGGAGATCGACTTCTTCGACCTGCTCGACCCGCTCACGGACACGACGCCGCTCTTCAACAACCCCTTCTGGAACAACTTCCTCGCGGACGAGTACCCGGACGGGACGGCCGATTGGACCCACGGCAACGCGATCATCTACGACATGTCGGACGACAGCTTCATCGTGTCGCTCCGCCACGTGCACGCGCTCGTGAAGGTGAGCCGCACGGGGGATCTCATCTGGCGTCTCGGGCCCGGCCCGAACGGGAGCTTCACGCTCGGCGGGGAGGACGACGAGTTCAACTACGCCCAGCACTCCCCGATGATCACGGCCTCGAACCGCATCATCCTCTACGACAACGGCAACCTCCGGCCCGTGACCGAGGGCGAGTCGCGCTTCACGCGCGTCGTGGAGTTCGAGCTCGACCTCGAGGCCATGACCGCGACGGAGGTCTTCGAGTACCGCGGCGAGGAGACCTACAACTCGATCGTCCTCGGTGACGCGGACTTCCTCGGCGACAGCGTGCTCATCGGCGACGGCGGGCTCCTCGCGGACCCGACGGCGGGCATCCAGAACCCGGACAACCAGAAGTCCTGTCGCTTCCGCGAGGTCACCTACGGGGACACGCCGGAGGTGGTCTTCGAGCTGAACATCACCGACACGACGAGCGCCGAGCCCATCGGCTACTCCTGCTACCGCGCGGACCGCATCACGTCGTTCACGCCGGTGGGCGGCTGATGCGCCGCGTCGTGTGCCTCGCCCTGGCCCTCGGCCTCGTCGGCTGTGGCGACGGCGACGGAGGCCCGAGCGACCTCGTCCCGCCGGAGTTCCGCGACGTCCGGGCGACGCTGCAGGGCGACCTCGCCACGGAGATCGACCTCTCGGGCGAGGACCAGGTCTTCGTGCTGCCCTCGGCGCGCACCTTCGCCTTCTCGGTCTTCGTGCGGGACGACGTCTCCGCGGCCGCGGACATGAGCGTGTCCGTGCGCGTGAACGGGGCCGCGGGCACGCCGAGCGCCGCGCCGACCTTCGAGAGCGGGCTCTGGCGCTTCGAGCTCGAGGTCGGGCCGGGCGAGTCCGTCGAGGTCGTCGTCGCCGACGAGGCCGGCAACGAGACGCTCGGGCCGGCCATGCTCGTCGTCCCCTCGCGGGAAGAGGCCGTGGTCGGGACCTGGGAGCAGGCCTTCTTCGACGACGGGCAGCGCATCACTGGGCGCTTCATCCACGTGCTCTCGGCCATGGGCGATTACACGCGCCGGGACGGGGAGGACGAGGACCGGGGCAGCTACTCCGTCGACGCGACGACGCTCGGCCTCACGCTGGTCGCGACCACGGAGAGCTCGGCCTACTACGTCGACAACGTCTTCCTCGCGCCGGGGCCCTGGACCCGCACGGACGGCAACACGGGCATCGTCGGCGCCTGGACGGTGGAGACGACGCTCGGCGGCGAGACCACGACGCGGACGCTCATCGTCGGCGACGACGACACCTGGAGCGAGCGCGTGGAGACCGGAGGGACCCTCGTCGAGGAGACGTCGGGCACCTACCGCACGGAGCTCAACGAGGACTACGTCGAGAGTATCGGCGAGTTCTTCATCCGCTCCGTGACCGAGCGGGACGGGAGCCCGGTGACCGAGGAACCCCTCGCGGAGCTCTTCGTGCTTCGGGAGGGCCTGCTCCTCCTCGCGCCCTGGACCCGCGACTGAAGCCCCTCAGCGCGGCGGGTCCCAGGACACGGGATTCGCCGCGCCTTCGGCCCGCTCCGGGCTGACCGGTGCTCCGGCGTTCGTCTCCGGGGCCGCGGGCGCGGCGGGGGCCCGCTGGTAGTCCGTGGAGGCCGAGCGCGGCGACGGCGGCACCGGCAGGCTCGGCGTCGGCGTGACCCGGCCGAGCATGGTCTCGAGCTCCCGGCGCCGCTCCGGGCTCGGGGCCGCGAAGCGTCCGCTGAAGACCCGGAGAAGCACGATGGCGAGGGCCGCGCCGAGCCCGAGGAAGGCCGCCGCGAGGGCGCCGAGCTTCAGCGGACCTTCCCCCTTCACGGGCACCTGGATGCCGGCCGCGTTCACGCGCCAGCCCGCGAGCGCCGGTTCACGGAGCCCCTCGAGGAGCTCGAGCACGGCGCCGCCGGCGACGAAGAGCAGGATCAGCGCCGCGAACACGCCCCAGTTGCGGAGGTAAGCGAACGCCACGCTCTTGCCGCTGAGGGGCAGCTTCAGCCCGTTCACCGACTTCCCGTCGTCGGCCACGACCAGCGTGCTCCCGAGGGGGATGAGCGGGAGGAACCAGATGTGCGCGAAGCGCGTGGCGACCCAGGGGCCGCCGTTCGGGGCGTGCCCGAGCGCGTCGACCTTCCCGTAGTGTCGAAGTCCGTAGACGATCACGCGGGGAAGATACGGCGGAACGCGCCCAGACCTTCTCTCGCTCTTCGCGCGGTGTAGGGTGCGCCCATGGTTCAGCCGCCGGAAAACACCAAGGAGGTCGGAGAGCGCCATCGCTTCGACGAGGCCGGCTTGCTCGCCTGGTGGCGCGCCCACGTCGGCCCCGCCGAGGCGCTGAGCGTGCGGAAGTTCCGCGGCGGCCAGTCGAATCCGACCTTCTGGATCGGCGACGGAGAGCGCGGCTGGGTCCTGCGCAAGAAGCCGCCGGGGAAGCTCCTTCCCTCCGCCCACGCCGTCGAGCGCGAGCATCGGGTGATGGCGGCGCTCGCCGCGACGGACGTGCCCGTGCCGCGGGTCAGCGAGCTCTGCGAGGACGCCTCGGTCATCGGGACGCCCTTCTTCGTCATGGAGCACGTGGTCGGGCGCATCCTCTGGAACGTGCAGCTCCCGGACCTCGCGGCGGCCGAGCGGAGCGCCGTCTATGCCGAGCTCGCGCGAGTGCTCGCGGCGCTCCACGCGGTCGACGTCGACGCCGTGGGTCTCGGCGACTACGGGCGCCGTGGCGGCTACGTGGCGAGGCAGGTGAAGCGCTGGTCGGACCAATACGACCGCTCGAAGACCCAGGAGGTGCCCGCCATGGACCGGGTCATGGAGCACCTCCGGGAGAACGTGCCGGCGAACGACGAGACCACGCTCGCGCACGGCGACTTCCGCCTGGACAACCTCATCTTCCACGCGGCGGAGCCGCGGGCGCTCGCGCTCATCGATTGGGAGCTCTCGACGCTGGGCCATCCGCTCGCGGACCTCGCCTACACCTGCATGCTCTACGACGTGCAGCTGCCGAAGATCGGGGGGCTCCTCGGCGTCGATTTCGCGGCGACGGGCATCCCCACGGAAGAGGCGTTCGTGGCCGCCTACGTGGAGGCGAGCGGCCGGGCCGTGGACCCCGGCGATTGGGCGTACTTCAAGGCCTTCGGCCTCTTTCGCCTCGCCGCGATCGCGCAGGGCGTCTACAAGCGCTCCCTCGACGGCAACGCCTCGGACCCGCAGGCCGCCATGTTCGGCGCCGCCGTCCCCCACCTCAGCGGCATCGCGGCGAAGCTCCTCGGCATCGGCTGACGTGGCGCCGCGCGCCAGGCGCTTTACGCTGGGGCCGTGCGTCACCTCCTGCTCGCCCTCGCGTTCGTCGCTCTGGTCGGCTGCGACGAGGCCCCGCAATCGCTCGAGCCCAACCTCG
>JBCDGX010000047.1:0-15168 GCA_038750805.1 Myxococcota bacterium | reverse complement strand
TTTGTTCGCGTCCGGCTCCAAGGCCTTCAGCACGAGTTCGCGTGGGATGTCCAACGGTGATGCTTCCCGCCAGGGCATCCGCGAGCGTCACCTATGTCGTGGCACCGGCCTGTTACCTATGTCGTGGCACCACACCGCTCCGCGCGGGCCCGACGATCCGCGGGCAACGGCAAGGGCAAGGGCAAGGGCAAGGGAGCAGGCTGCTTCTTCAGCAGCCCGTCTAGTCGCCGCCCTCGAGGACGATCACGTCCCCCACGCGCGGCGCGCCGTACTCCGCGGCGCCCGTGCGCACCTCGAGGTTCGGGCGCATCCAGACGTGGGCGGGGTGGTGCATGTGCCCGCAAAGCACCGTGATGCGTCGCGTGGGATGTCGGTCGGCCTGCTCGAGGAGGGCGTCGCCGATGGCCTTCGAGGTCACCCAGGGGAGGAACGCGCCGCTCGTGATGCGCCCCTGATAGCGCGCCGCTTCCGCGAAGGGCGGAAAGTGCGTCGCGACGTAGACGTGCGGGCGAAGGCGAAGCGCGCGCTCGAGCTGCTCACCGAGCTGCACCGCGTCCGCGTCGGCGAGCGCGCGCGCGCGCCCGACCGCCGCGTCGAAGTCGCCCTTCAGATCGGCGATGTGGTGGTAGTCCGCGAGCCGAAGGGGCGAGCGCTCCGCGTCGCCGAGCCGCGCGTCCGCCCAGCCGTCCACGCCGACGAGAGCGCGCTCGTCGTCGAGCACGATGGGCTCCTCGACGCCGAGCCAACGCAGCCGCGGCACCACGTCCCGGACGCGGGTGAGGAACGTGCGCACCGTGGCGACGTCTGCGCCCCAATAGTCGTGGTTGCCGGCGACGAGGTAGACCGGCGCCCGAAAGGCGCCGAGCAGGCGCTCGAGGTCCTCGCCGAGGCGCGGCGCGACCGAGATGTCTCCCGTGAGCACGACCGCGTCGGGCCGCGTCGCCGCCACCTGCCGCGAGAGGCGATCGACGTCGAGGGCGTCCACGTGGTCGAGGTGGACGTCCGTGAGCCAGGCGATGCGCACGGGCAGAGGGTAGGGCTCGCCGCCGCCGTGGCCAGCTTCGCGGCGCCGCGGTGCCGCGGTACCTTCGGGGCATGGGGGCTTCTTCCTTTCGATACGTCGCAGGCGTGCTTCTCGTGCTTGCGGGCTGCAGCGGAGCGGACGAGGACATGGTCGTCGACCCCTGCACGACCCTGGAGCAGCCCTGCTTCATCGAGGGCTCCTGTTTGCCCGATGACGAGGGCGGTTTCACCTGCGACGCCTGTCCCCTCGGAACCGAAGGCGACGGCCGGACCTGCGACGACGTCGACGGCTGCGCCGACATGCCCTGCTTCGCCGGCGTCGCGTGTGCGGACGTGGCGGCGCCGGGCACGGGCTTCACGTGTGGGGAGTGCCCCGCCGGCACGGAGGGCGACGGACTCGACTGCAACGACGTCGACGGCTGCGCCGACATGCCCTGCTTCGCCGGCGTCTCGTGCACGGACGTGCCCGCGCCGGGCACGGGCTTCGCGTGTGGTGACTGCCCCCCGGGCTACGAGGGCGACGGTGTGAGCTGCACGGACGTCGACGCCTGCGCCGACATGCCCTGCCTCGCGGGCACGACCTGCACCGACCGTCCGGTACCCGACCTCCGCTTCGACTGCTCGCTCTGCGAGGGCGACGACTGCCCCATCCTTCGGGCCCTCGCCGGCCCAGACCAGGAGCTCGTCAACGGGACCGAGGCCACCCTCGTCGGGAGCGCCGTCGGCTTCAACGGACGCTTCGACTGCCAATGGACGAACGACGTGGACGAGAGCGTCGGGGACGAATGTACGCTCGTGCGCACGGTCTCCGAGGAGACGGTCTTCACGCTCACCGTGACCGACGCCTCGGGGTTGAGCGCGAGCGACCGGGCCACCGTCAGCGTCGTCGATCTCATCGTCGACGCCGGGGACGACGCGAACGTGCTCGGTGGCGAGAGCGCCACGCTCTCCGGGAGCTGGTCCGGGGCCTCCTGCGACGACACCAGTTGCATCGCCTGTGAGTGGCGGCTCTCCGACGAGACCCTCGTGTCGAGTGCGTGCGACGTGAGCGTCGCGCCGGAGGCCACCACGCAGTACTTCCTCACGGTCACCGACACGACCACGGGCGCGTCGAACACCGACGGCGCGACGGTCTTCGTCGTCGACCGCCCCGCCCAGCTCTGCGGCTGGAACGTCGTCGTCCTGAACGCCGAGAGCTTCCCGTCGCCGGCCAACCCGGACTACCGCTGCGACGAGACGGGCACTGCGCGACGGCAGGTCCGCAACGCCGACCCCTCCATCGTGCTCAGCGACCTCGAGGTCGAGAACGTGCGCATCGTCGGCAACATCTCGGTCGAGACGGCGAGCGACGACGACCTCATCGGCTTCGTCTGGGGCTGGGAGAGCCCGACCCAGTACTACTTGCTTTCCTGGAAGCAGCGGAACCAGAACCTCGGGTCGCCCTGCGGCAACGCGCTCGCGGGTATCGCCATCAAGAAGATCGATGGAGCGCTCGGCGCGCCGGAGACCCTCACCTTGAGCGAGTCCCGGGGCCTCAACGTGACCGACTATGTCCAGCTCTGCGCGGACACCTGGGCGACGGATCGGGAGAGCGAGGACCTGCTCCGAGACGACACGATCTTTCTGCTGAGCCCGGCCGACCCCGGCGCCTTCACCGGCGGCTGGGCGGATTTCGTGACGTATCGCTTCGAGTTCTTCTACACGCCGACACGCACGAAGATCTTCGTCTACGAGGACGACGAGCTCACCGGGTCGACGGAGAACCTGGTGACGACGCTCGACGTCACGGACTCGAGCTACCCGGCCGGCGCGTTCGCGTTCTTCAGTAACTCGCAGGAGAACGTGGCGTTTGGAGACTTCCGCCTCGCCTCGCTGGACGACTACGCCGCCGACGCCGGAGACGATCGCACGCTGCCCCTGGGCGAGACCACGACCCTCGTCGGAGGCGCCGAGCTCGGCGTGCCGCCACTCCGCTGCGTCTGGGACGACGGGAGCGGACCGCTCGCTTCGGAGACGTGCACGCTCGAGGTCGCCCCCACCGTGACGACGACCTACACGCTCCGGGTGACCGACGACTTCGGCCGCGTGAGCACCGATGCCCTGACCGTGACCGTGCCCTGAGGGGACCGGGGGCACGTGAATCTACCGTGAGAAAGCGCCGCGGGGTGGTACACCCTCGCCGGTGCGTCCTCGGCCCATCGTGCTGGCCATCGCGGCTGGCCTCCTCGCCGGGGGTGGCGCGGCGTTCTGGCTCCGCTCTCCCGCGGCGAAGCCCGCAGTGGACCTCGGGCCGGTGCGCCGGGGCACCATCGAAGGCGAGGACGTCGGCCGAACGAACGTTCCCGTCAGCCTGGTGCCCATCGCCGGCGACGTCGGGCAGCCCACGGACCTGGCCTTCGTGCCCGGGCACCCGACGAAGCTCGTCGTGAGCTCCAAGTGGGGCTCGCTTCACCTCGTCGACCTCGACGCCGAAACGACCACGCCCTGGCTCTGGATCCCCGTGCTCGACGCGCTCGAGTGCGGCGTGCTCGGCTTCGCCTTCGACCCCGCCTTCGAGCGTACGGGCCGCTTCTGGGTGCACCGCTGTCCCGAGAGCGCCGACGGCGAGGTCACCACCGCGCTCTCCGAGGCGCGCGTCGACCCGGGCACGCTCGTCGGACCGCGCCTCGTCGGCGACGTGCTCGCGGTGCCGCAGCCCCACGCCACCCACAACGCCGGCCAGATCGCCTTCGGCCCCGACGGCATGCTCTACCTCGCGCTCGGCGACGACTGGGCCGGCAACCCGGAGCGGCGCTCGCAGGACCGCACGAACCTCCTCGGGAGCCTCGTGCGCGTGGACGTCTCGGCGGAGGCTTCCTACGCGGTCCCGCCGGACAATCCCTTCGTGGGCCAGGCGAACGTCCGCCCGGAGATCTGGGCCTACGGGTTCCGGAATCCGTGGCGGTTCACCTTCGACACGTCCGGACGCCTGATCGTCGCGGACGTCGGCCAGTCGCGCTGGGAGGAGGTCGACGTCGTCGAGGCGGGCGAGAACTTCGGCTGGCCCGACCGCGAGGGCTTCGAGTGCTACGGCGGCCCCGAAGAGTGCCCCGCGGGCGTCGATCCCGTGCACGTCTACGGGCGCATGGCCGGGGTCTCGATCACCGGCGGCGTCGAATGGACGGCGCCCGGTGTATTGAAAGACACCTACGTTTTCGGTGACTTCGGCACCGGCCGGCTCTGGGCGATTCGCCTCGGCGACGGGCGAGGGCCCATCGAGGACGTGACCGCGCTCGGGCGCTTCCCGGTGTCGCCGTCGGCCTTCGCGCGCGGCCCCGAGGGCCGCGTCTACCTGGCGGATTTCAGGTCGGACCGGATCTATCGGGTCGAACCTGCGCTATAGTCGGAGGTCCGGGGATTTCGTGCGGGTAACGCTTGCGTTTCTGATGAGTGGACTGCTGGGCTTCGCGCTCGCGTACGGCCTCTACACCGTCGAGCGCGCCGCCAACGGGGAGCCCACCGCATGGGCGCCGCCGCCGCTTCGTCCTCCGCCCCTCGACCTGCCCGCGGCGGCCTGCACGCAGGAGGCCCCCAACGAGCTTCCGGGCGACTGGACGCGCGCCGCGGCGACCGAGCACCTCGCCCGGGAGGTGGCCGCCCACGAGCAGGTCGACCTGCTCGAGGTGGATTGCGCCGAGGCGCCCTGCATCGCCTGGCTCCGCTGGGAGGACGAGCGCGAGCGCCCGAGCCTGACCTACCGCTGGTGGTCCCTCGAGGACGCCCCGGACGCCTCGCTCTGGACCGAGTCCCACACCTTCGCCGAAGGCGAAGGGGCGCACGTGCAGGCGGTCGTGATCACACCCTCGCGGCCCTCGCCCGACGAGCACATGCAGCTTCAGCGCCGCGTCGACGACGGGCTCGCGCGCCTCGGCCTCGACGCCCCGCGCCGCCTCTGAGGCTCAGCGGCAGAGCGCGTTGGTCTCGCTGATCTCGAAGCCGCAGACGGCCTGTACGGTCTCGTAGCTCGGGTTGCAGCCGAGCCGCGTCCCGCAATCGAGCTCCGCGTAGTAGGCGTCCACGCAGTCCTGGCCGAAGTTGTACTCGAGGACGTCGGTCTCGACCCCGACGACGCGAACGCAGTCGGTGTAGGAGCCGTAGGTCGCGACGAGGCCCTCGGGGTCGCAGCGCTCGAGCGAGGCGCAGAAGCGCTCGACGGGGTTCGTACCCGGCAGGTCGTCGCCTTCGCAGCCGCCGCCGAAGGTCAGCGCCACGGCCGAGAGCCGCGGAAGAGCGCGCTTCAGGTGAATCATGGCCACCGGCCTATCACGTCTCGCCCGCGGGCGCGTGGGCTGGCGCTCCGGCGCGGCCTGGCGCAGCCTCGCGTCGTGAGCGACGCGCCCTTCATCCACCCGACGGCGGTGGTCGACGAGGGAGCCCTGCTCGGGCCGGGGACGAAGGTCTGGCACTTCGTGCACGTCTCGGCCGGGGCGAAGGTCGGTGCGCGCTGCGTGCTCGGGCAGAACGTCTTCCTCGGCCGCGGCGTGGTGCTCGGCGAGGGCGTGAAGGTGCAGAACAACGTGAGCGTGTACGCCGGCGTCGAGGTGGCCGACGACGTCTTCCTCGGCCCGAGCTGCGTGTTCACGAACGTGCTGAACCCGCGCGCGCACGTCGAGCGCAAGGACGAGTTCCGCCGCACGCACGTCGGCCGCGGCGTCACCGTCGGCGCCAACGCGACCATCGTCTGCGGTCACGACCTCGGCGCCTACGCCTTCGTCGGCGCCGGCAGCGTGGTCACCAAGGCGCTCCCGCCGCACGCCCTAGTGGTCGGCAACCCGGCCCGCCGCATCGGTTGGGCCTGCCGGTGCGGCGAGCGCCTGCCGGAGGGCGCGGAGGTTCGATGCCCGCGCTGCGGCGAGCGCTACCGCATCGCGGGAGAACGCTGCACGCGCGTCCCGGAGGCGCCATGACCGAGCCGGTTCCCCTGATGGACCTCGGGGCGCAGCACGCGCCGCTGATGGACGCGCTCCGGGAGGCCAGCGAGCGCGTGCTCGCGAGCGGGCGCTTCATCCTCGGCCCGGAGGTCACGGCCTTCGAGGAGGAGGTCGCGGCCTACCTCGGGGTGCCGCACGCCATCGGGGTCTCGAACGGGAGCGACGCGCTGCTCGTCGCGCTGATGGCGCTCGGTATCGGGCCCGGCGACGAGGTCGTCACGACGCCCTTCAGCTTCTTCGCGACGGCCGGATGCATCGTGCGCCTCGGCGCGCGGCCGGTCTTCGTCGACATCGACCCGGCGACCTTCAACCTGGACGTCGAACAGGTCGCCGGCGCGATCACCGAACGCACGAAGGCCGTGATCCCCGTGCACCTCTTCGGGCAGACCGTCGACCTGCGCGCGCTCCGCGAGGTCACGAACCTCCCGCTCGTCGAGGACGCGGCGCAGGCGCTCGGGGCCGCGTGCCGCGTGGGCGCGGCGGGCACCGTCGGGGCCTTCGGCTGCTTCAGCTTCTTCCCGACGAAGAACCTCGGCGGCTTCGGCGACGGGGGCATGCTGGTCACGCGCGACGACGCGCTCGCCGAGAAGGCGCGCATGCTCCGGGCGCACGGCTCGAAGCCGAAGTACACGCACCACCTCGTCGGCGGGAACTTCCGCCTCGATGCGCTCCAGGCGGCGCTCCTGCGCGTGAAGCTGCCGCACCTCGATGCCTGGACCGCCGGACGCCAGGCGAACGCCGCGGCCTACGACGCGGGCCTCGCGCGATCGCCCCTCGTCACGCCCGCCCGCGTGCACGACGGGCACGCCTACCACCAATACGTCGTCCGCGCGCCGAAGCGGGACGCGCTCCGCGCGCACCTGAGCGACGCCGGCATCGGGACGGGCATCTACTACCCGAGCCCGCTCCATCTCCAGCCCTGCTTCGCGGAGCTCGGCTACGGGGCGGGCGACTTCCCGGAGGCCGAGCGCGCGTGCCGGGAGGTGCTGGCGCTGCCGATCTTCCCGGAGCTCGGGGACGCGCGGCGGATGCGCGTGATCGAGGCCATCCGCGCGTTTCCGTTCTGACGCGGCACCGACGTGGCACGGGACCGGGCTTGAGCCACCCCGGGGGCTGGTGGAAGCTCCCCAAGTGCACGTGATCCGTCTGGCCTCGGTCGCGCTCTTCAGCGTCGGCTGCGCTTCCGGCTATGCGGGCGCGCCGCCCTCCTTCCCGATGGAGGAGGCCGAGGGCCAGCGCCTCGAGCGGGAGCAGAACCTCTCGGCGGCCGCCGCGCGCGACGCGATGGACATGACGCTGGCGCCCTCCCGCCCCGGCGCCACCCGGCCGCCGCGCGCGCTCTCCGAGCAAGACGCCGAGCCCGAGCCGGTGGCGGACGCCGGGTACGAGCTGTCCGACGGTATCCGCTACGCGGAGACCGAGAGCGTCGCCGTCGTCGCGTCCTCGCGGAGGCGCCGGGGCCGTGCGAGCACCCCGCCGCCCGCGCCGCCTCCCCCACCGTCCGCCGAGGACCAGCTCCGCGCGAACGCCGGCTCGGACGTCCGCCTGGCCCAGAACGCCACCGGCGGCGCCCAGGCCACCGACGCCGTCGATACCTCGGGCCCGCTCCTCGTCTACACGGCGGCCCTCGGCCTCGCGGCCTATGACGTCGAGGACAAGCTCGACCGCGTCGAGCTCCTCGCCCGGGAGCGTGGGGGCTTCCTCGCCTCACGAACGAACGATCGGGTCATCGTCCGCGTCCCCGCGCGCCAGTTCCAGGCGGCGCTCGCCGCCATCCAGGAGCTCGGTGACGTGATCACCCGCCAGGTCGACGTCGCCGACGTGGGCGAGGAGTTCCGCGACACACAGACCCGCATCGAGACCCTCGAGCGCATGCGGAGCCGCCTCGAAGAGCTCCTCGCAGACGCCGACGACGTGGAGGACGCGCTCGCCGTCGAGCAGCAGCTCGAGCGCATCGTGCTCCAGCTCGAGACCCTCAAGGGGCGCCTCCGCTACCTCTCGGACCGCGTCGCCTACTCGACCATCAGCGTACGCTTCGCCGAGCGCGCGCCGCAGTCCGAGCCGGCCTTCGAGCTCCCCTTCCCCTGGCTCCGCGAGCTGGGCCTCGACACCCTGATGAGGCTCTGAGATGCGTACGCCGATCCTCGCGCTGCTCCTCGCTGCGGCCTGCGCGCCCTCCTTCTCGCTCCCCCTCCCCGAGCGCTTCGTCGCCCTCGAGGACCAGGACGACGCGCGGCCGCCCTACCGCATGCGCGCGACGACGCCGGACGGCGTGGTGCTCGGCGTGCGCACCCTCGACAATGGCGTCGAAGGCAGCGTGACCTTCTGGGCCGAGGCCGTGACCCGGCGCCTCCGTGACCAGCTCGCTTACGCGCTCCTCGCCGACGAAGAGGTGCGCGCGAAGAGCGGCGAGGCCGGGCGGCTCCTCCGCTTCGGCCGGGACCTCGAGGGCCATACGTACCGCTACCTCGTGGCGCTCTACGTCGCCGGGGACACGCTCTTCCTCGTCGAAGCGGGGGGCCGCGAGGAGCCTTACGCGGCGCTCGAGGAGGCCATCGAGGCCGCCATCGCCGACCTGAGCCTCTAGCAGCCTGATAGGTCGAGCCCGCGTGGCGGCGCCGAGGGTGTAGCGTCGCCCCATGGCCAACCGCCCCTCGCTCCTCGCGCTCCTCTTCGGCCTCGAAGCCCGAGTCGACCGGAAGACCTACGCCCTGACGGGCTTCTCCTTGATGGCGCTGAAGTACGTCATCGACGCGGCGCTGATCTACGGCTTCACGGGGACGGTCTGGACGCCGCTCCAGTACCTCAGCCCGGCGCTCTTCACGCGCACGGAGATCGTTCAGGGCGAGCAGAGCTGGCTCCTCGTCGTGCTGATGCTCGTCGCCCTCCCCTTCCTCTGGGTGGGCCTCTCCATGAGCGTGCGCCGCGCGCGCGACGCAGGGCAGGCGGGCGCGTTCGGGCTGATCTTCCTCTTCCCGGGGCTGAACTACCTCATGATGCTCATGCTGGCGGCGGCGCCGACGAAGCCTCGGCCTTCGCTCCCCCCGGGCCAGGTGCACGAGACGGCGGGCTCGCCGGTCCTCTCGGCCGTCGCCGGGACCGGCATCGGCGTCCTCATCTCGCTCGCGATGGTCGGCTTCTCCGTCTACGTGCTCGGCGATTACGGGAGCACGCTCTTCGCCGTGACGCCGGCCGTCGTCGGCGCGGCGGCGAGCTGGTTCTTCAACCGCCGGGGCCGGCAGGGCGTGGCCGCGACCGTCGGCGTCGCCTGCCTCTCCGTGATCGTTGCCGGCGGGGCGATCCTCCTCTTCGCCCTCGAGGGCATCGTCTGCCTCGCCATGGCCGCGCCCCTCGCGATGGTCATGGCCACGGTCGGCGCGCTCATCGCGCGTTCGCTCGCGAGCGAGCCACCGCCGCTCCCCGGCCAGCCGGTGCACTTCGCCCTGAGCGCGCTCCTCCTCGCGCTTCCGCTCTCTGCGGCGCTCGAGGTCGCGCCGCGGCCCACGGTGGACCTCATGGAGCAGGCGGAGACCGAGCCGCTGCGCGAGGTGCGGACGGAGGTGATCATCGACGCGCCGCCGGAAGCCGTCTGGCCGAACGTGATCGGCTTCACGGAGCTCCCCGAGCCGCGCTCCTTCCTCTTCGAGGCGGGCATCGCCTACCCCATGCGCGCGCGCATTGAGGGCGCGGGCGTCGGCGCCGTGCGCCACTGCGAGTTCTCGACGGGGGCCTTCGTCGAGCCGATCACGGTCTGGGAGCCGCCGCGGCGCCTGAGCTTCGACGTCGTCGCCCAGCCGCCACCCATGACCGAGTGGAGCCCCTACAAGGACCTCCATCCGCCGCACCTCAGCGGCACCATTCGGAGCCGGCGCGGCGAGTTCCGCCTCGTGGACCTGGGCGACGGCCGCACGCGCCTCGAGGGCAGCACCTGGTACGCCCTCGACATCTACCCGCGGGTCTACTGGGGCTTCCTGAGCGACGGCCTGCTGCACGCCATCCACCGGCGCGTGCTCGGCCACGTGAAGAACCTGAGCGAACGCGACGCGGGCTGACGCGCAGGAATCGCAGGCCACCGCGCCCAGCTCATGGCATGTTCGTTCCATGCTTCGTTCGTGCGTGTGGTTCATGGTGCTTTGGACGTTTGCTGGTTGCAGCGAGACGGTCGTTATCGCCCCCTCCGGCCGGGACGACGCCGGCATGATTCCCCGCGACGCCGGCATGGTGCGCCGCGACGCCGGCATGGTGCGCCGCGACGCCGGCATGGTTCGCCGCGACGCCGGGAGACCCATGATCGACGGCGGCATGCCCGAACTCGGTCGCCCCGACGCCGGACGGCCGGACGCCGGGCCGCCCGACATGGGCGGGACGGGCCCCCTGTGCCCCACTGCGCGCCCCCCGGTCCCGCGAACCTGCGGCCGGACAATCTCCGAGCCGCCCTGCTTCGTCGCGCAGCTCGCCCGCGAGCCCGAGACGCGCTGCTTCTACCAGGCCCTCCAGGTGATCCTGGCCTGCGATCCCAGCGTGCGGGGGCAACTCGCGGGCCTCGACCTGCTCGCACCTACGCGCACGCTCTTCGCTCCGACCAACGAGGCGATGGAGGTGCGCCTCGCAGCGCTCGGCCTGGACCTCGCCGAAGCGGAGCGGCAGGTCGCCGAGGATCCGCTCTGCCGTGACGCGACGGACGCGCAGCGCGAGGCCTTCACGGAGCTGTTCTTCGGGCTTGCCTACCATATCGTGGACGGACGCTTCGACGAGGCGGACCTCCGCGAGACGCCCATGACGCGCCTCGATAGCGTCCTCGGGCAGCTCGAGGGAGGGACCGGCATCGGAGTCCCCATCGACTTCCGCTCGCGCATCACGGTCCGCTACGTGGGCGACGACCTCGTCGTCCGGCGCGCGCGCGTCACGCGCGCCGACATCGCCGTCACCGTGGACCGCGGCGACCCGAACACCGTCCTGCACGCCGTCGACACCTTCCTCCCGGTGCCGACCGTCCTCGACGTCGCGGCGCTCGAGGGGTTCGGCACGTTCGTGGAGGCCGCGCAGATGTCAGCGCCGGTGCGCCAGGACGACGGCTCGCGCGTCCCGATGGTCGACGTGCTTCGGTCCCCCGCCCTCGACCTGACGCTCTTCGTTCCGGACGAGGCGGCCTTCGCCCGGCTCGACAGCCTCCCGGGCCGGAGCGCGCTGCGTTCCATCCTGCTCTTCCACGGCAGCGACAACGACGGACCGCTGAACGGCGGCAACGCCTTCCTCTCCACCACCCTGCCTGCAGCCCTCGAGACCCTGGCGGGGCCCAATATCACCATCGACGTGCGCGCCCGGCCACCGACCGTCGAAGGGGGCTCGCGCACGCGCAGGGGCGCGGACATCGTCGCGACCGACCTCCAGGCCTCGAACGGCGTCGTGCACGTCATCAATCGCGTGATGACCCCGCCCTGAGCCGCGGCATCCGAGCGGCCGCCCTGAGCACGCTCAGAGTGCGCTTCGCCGATAGGCCCCGGGCGGCAGCCCCGTCCAGCTCCGGAAGGCGCGCACGAAGGGGCTCGCGGACGTGAAGCCGACCTGAAAGGCGACGTCCTCCACCGAGAGGTCCGTCGTCGTGAGCAGACGAATCGCCGCGTCGCGCCGCGCGAGGCTCCGGATGGCCCGAAAGGCCTGCCCCTCGTGCGCGAGCCGGCGCCGGAGCGCGCGCGGGGTCCAGCCGAGCTCGGCGGCCACCGCGCCCATCTCCGGCGCCGCTCCGCGCTCGCGTAGCCGACGCTCGAGCACGGACGCGACGCGGAGCGCGACCCCGTCCACCCCCTGCTCCGGGAGGAAGGCGTCGAGCGGCGCGCGTAGCGCGTATTGCATGGCCTGCGCCTCGCTCCGCTTCACCGAACGCTCGAGCACCTCTCGCGGCATCTCGAGGCGACACTCCGCGGCGTCGAAGACCAGCGCCGCCCGCTGGAAGAGCAGGCCGTAGGTCCGCGCGTGCGCAGGACGCGGGTAGCTAAGCTCCACGCGGTTGATGGGCACCCGCGTCCCGCCGAGCCAGCCGACGAAGCGATGCGTCAGGACGAGCGCGGTCTCGAAGGCGAGCTCGTTCCGCACCGGCGCCGTGGCACGCACGCGGTGCACGACGACGTCGGGGCCCACCTCGAGCCTATGCTCGAGCCCGTAGTCGAGCACCCCCTCGAGCTGCACGAGGCGCGCATAGGCCTCGACGAGGTTGCGGGCGTGCACCGCGTAGCGGCTCTTCACCTCGGCCGTACCGGGCGGGATCCGCCGCGCGTAGAGGCCCGTCCCCTCGTCCGCGAGCGCTACGGACACGCGGCGTGCGAGCTGCACATAGAGCAAGGGTGTGACCGCGCCCTCACGGAGCTCGGGGACGCCCTCGGCCGCGAGCAGCGACCGACCCGAGAGCCCCTCCGCCTCCGCCCCGGCCAGCAGATTCCGTACGTAGCCGAGGTGCATGGGCGGGCCGGGAACCGATTGCATGGCGAACGGGCATCACAGCGCGACTGGTCACTCTGGTCAATTCTTTCCGGAGCGAGGGTCATGGGCACCCTCCGCCGGAGGCGGCACCTTTCGGCTCTCGGAGGCACCTGAGCGCGGCTTGAACGCGGGGTGGACCGGAGGCGCGTCGGTCCTCGGCCGACGACCGGAGGACGGCATGGATCTGGATTTCGACGGGCGCGTCGTGGTGGTTACGGGCGCCGGCAACGGCCTCGGCCGGAGCCACGCGAAGCTCTTCGCGCAGCACGGCGCACGAGTGGTGGTCAACGATCTCGGTGGCGACGCGGCCGGGGGCGGCGCGAGCAAAACCGCGGACGTGGTGGTGGACGAGATCCGCGGCGCCGGGGGTACGGCCGTTGCCAGCTACGATTCCGTCGTCGACGGTGAGAAGATCGTCGAGACGGCCCTCGAGGCCTTCGGGCGAATCGACGTCGTCGTGAACAACGCCGGCATCCTCCGCGACGTCACCTTCCACAAGATGAGCCAGGCCGACTGGGACCTCGTCTACCAGGTGCACGTGCTCGGCGCGATGAAGGTGACCCACGCCGCCTGGCCGCATCTCCGCGACCAGAAGTACGGGCGCATCATCAACACCGCGAGCGCAGCCGGCATCTACGGCAACTTCGGACAGGCCAACTACTCCATGGCCAAGCTCGGGCTTCACGGCCTCACGAACACGCTCGCTGTCGAGGGGCGCACCAAGGGCGTGCACGTGAACACCATCGCGCCGCTCGCCGCGAGCCGGCTCACCGAGAGCGTGCTGCCCCCGAACCTCTTCGACGCCCTCGACCCAGAGTACGTCTCCCCGCTCGTGGTGTGGCTCTGCCACGAGGACTGCGACGAGACCGGCGGCCTCTACGAGGTCGGCGGGGGCTACGTCGGCAAGCTCCGCTGGCAGCGCGCCGAGGGGAAGATGTGGCGCGTGGGTCGCCCGATCACGGCGGCGATGGTGCGCGACGCGATGCCGGCGATCACCGACTTCGAGACGGTCGCCTACCCCGACACGGTCACGGCCTCACTCGGGCCGATCATCGAGAACGTGGGCCGCGGCCCGAGCCAGGGCGGCAACGAGCTCATCGACGTCGACGAGGCCCTCGGATACGAGTACCCGTCGCGGACCTCGAGCTACGACGAGCGCGACCTGGCGCTCTACGCGCTCGGCGTGGGCGCGGCCCGGGACCCGAGCACGGATCTCTCGCTCGTCTACGAAGCGCATGGGTCGGGCTTCTTCGCGATCCCGAGCTACGGCGTGGTCCCGGCCATCAACGAAGTGCTCGCGATGGCCAAGGAGGGCGTCGGGGCGCCGGGCCTGAACTATGGCTTCGACCGCGTGCTCCACGGCGAACAGATGACGAAGCTCGAGCGGCCGCTCCCGCCGAAGGCGACGCTCCGCCACGAGGCGCGCATCACGAACATCATCGACAAGGGCAAGGGAGCGCTCGTCGAGACGACCTTCGAGTCCTTCGACGAAGACGGCGAGCTGCTGGTCACGAACGTCGTGACGACCTTCGTTCGCGGCGCGGGCGGCTGGGGCGGCGAGCGGGAGGCGAGCGTTCCGCAGAACGTGCCTCCGGAGCGGGCACCGGACTTCGTGGTGGAGGAGAAGACCGCCGAGAACCAGGCGCTCCTCTACCGGCTCAGCGGCGACTGGAACCCGCTCCACGCGGACCCGAGCTTCGCCAAGGCCATCGGCTACGAGCGGCCGATCCTCCACGGACTCTGCACCTTCGGCTACGCGACACGGCACGTGATCGCGAAGTGCGCGCCGGAGGGGGACCCGCGCTACTTCGAGAGCATCAAGGTGCGCTTCGCCAAGACGGTCTTTCCGGGCGAGACGCTCGTGACCGAGATGTGGAAGGACGGCCTCAGGGTCGTCTTCCGAACGAAGGTGAAGGAGCGGGACGAAGTCGTGCTCAGCCACGCGGCCATCACGCTCTACGAGACGATCCCCGCGAAGAAGGAGAAGCCGAAGGCGAAGGTCGCCGCCACCGCGGCATCGCCAACGAGTGCGGACTACATCGCCGTCCTCCGCGACTGGGTCCACGCGAACGCCGACACGGTGAAGGCCGTGGGCAAGGTCTACCTCTTCGCGCTGAAGGAGCCAGACGCGGTCTGGACCCTCGACTGCAAGGCCGCGACGGTGGACGCGGGCCCCACGGCCAAGCCCGACTGCACGCTCGAGCTGAAGGATGCGGACCTCATCGCGATGCTCAAGGGCGAGAAGGACGCGACGAAGATGTACTTCGGCGGAGAGCTGAAGGTGAGCGGAGACGTCATGGCCTCCCAGCGCCTCGACTTCCTCTCGAAGGTCGACTTCGCGAAGGTGCGGGCTAGCGGAGGAGGCGCCCCAGAGAGCTCCGCGGAGCCGACGAGCGCCGACTACATCGCCGTGCTCGGCGACTGGATCGAGGCGAACGCGGACGCCGTGAGGCCCATCGGAAAGACCTACCTCTTCGAGCTCACGGGCCCCGACGCGCAGTGGACCCTCGACTGCGCCAAGGCGTCCGTCAGCGCGGGCGCGGCGGGCAAGGCCGACTGCACGCTCACGCTCCGTGACGCGGATTTCCTCGCCATGCTGAAGGGCGAGAAGGACGCGACGAAGATGTACTTCGGCGGAGAGCTGAAGGTGAGCGGAGACGTCATGGCCTCCCAGCGCCTCGACTTCCTCTCGAAGGTC
>JBCDGX010000046.1:0-15331 GCA_038750805.1 Myxococcota bacterium | reverse complement strand
CGCGGGTCGCGGCGACGAAGAGCGCGCCGGTCTTGGCCTGGTGGTACTTGGCCACGTCGACCTCGGGCTCGGCCTCCCAGGCCTGCCCGGCCACGAGGCCCCGCGCCGGACCCGCCGCCTCGGCGAGGAGCGTCATCAGCGCCGGAAGGCGATGCGGCGCCACGTGGCCAGCCTTCGCGACGACCTCGAAGGCCTTGAGGATCAGCGCGTCGCCGGCGAGCACGGCCGTCGAGACGCCGTAGGCGCGGTGCACGCTCGGCCGCCCGCGACGCAGATCCGCGTCGTCGAAGCAGGGGAGATCGTCGTGCGCGAGCGACGCGCAGTGCAGGAGCTCGAGGGCCGCGCCCGTCGCCACCGCCAGCTCGCTCGGCTCACCGCCGCAGGCGTCGGCGACGGCCAGGCACAGGCGCGGTCGGACCCGGGCACCGCCCGGAAACACCGCGTGGTGCAGCGCGGCGCGGAGGCGCGGGGGCGCGTCGCGGTCAACGTCCTGGAGGGCGAGCTCCAACGCAGCTTCGATCCGGCTCTTCATGGGGTTCTCTCGGCTTCTCAGCGCTGACTCGACGGCTTGGAGCCCACGGTGACAATCTCGCGCGACACCACCGTGTGTCAAGTCAGCTTTACGCTTTGTCGCTGCCCGCTTGGAGTCGACGAACCGGCCTCGCGATTACGAACCCGCTGCGGGTTCTGGCCCGGAAGGCCGCCTGACCCGTCGCCGGCCCCTCACGGCACGTGAAGGGAGACCCGAGCCGCCCCCCGAAGGCGCCGTGACAGGCACCACGACCTTCGGCCACCTCCCTGGACGCCGGCCCCGCGGCAGACGTAGGGTGCGGCGCTCGCGCGGGACTGTTCGGTCAGCACCCGCGCGTCCCTCCCCTGCGCGCTTAGAATCGAAAGCCGTCGTCCGATGAAGCTCGACCGCGTCCACGTCCGCGAATTCAAGTCGATCTGGGACTCCGATCCCTTCTCCCTCGGAAAGGTCACCTGCCTCGTCGGCAAGAACGAAGCCGGTAAGACCTGCCTTCTTCAGGCGCTCTACAAGCTTAACCCCATCGTCCCGATGGATGGGGATTTCGACGCCGTCGAGGACTACCCGCGCGCCGCCGCCGACGACTACCTCCAAGAGGTCGAGGAAGGCACCCGCGAGCACGCGACGGTCATCGAGGCGAGCTTCGCCCTGGACCCCGAGGAGCTCACGGCCATCGAGGCCAGCTTCGGGCCGAACGTGCTCACCGAGCCCGCGGTGCTCATCTCGAAGGGCTACCTCGCCGGCGCCAACGGCAAGAACCAGCGCTTCATCCGCGTCCCCGTCGACGCCGAGGCCTTCGACCGCAACCTCCTCGTGCGCACCGGCGTGCCCGCGGCCCTCGCAGAGGAGTGCGAGCCCTACCTGCCCGATCCCTTCGCGCTCCTCGAGTTCCTCCAGGGGCGCGGCGACGACGCGGCCGAGCTCGTGCGGCTGCGCGACGCGCTCGAGGAGATCCTCGCGCACGGCAGCCTCTCGATGCACGTCTGGAACACGACGCTCCGGAAGAACCTGCCGAAATTCCTCTACTTCGACAGCTACTACCAGATGACCGGCCGGGCGAACCTCGAGGCCCTCCGCGAGCGCCGCGAGTCCGAAGCGCTCCTCCCCTCGGACCTCCCGCTGCTCGGCCTCCTCGAGCTCGCGCGCCTCGACCTCGACAAGCTCCTCGGCACCAAGCGCACGCGCGGGCTGAAGAACGCGCTCCAGAGCGCGAGCAACCGCCTCAGCCGGCAGCTCCTCACGTACTGGTCCCAGAACCAAGAGCTGCGCATGAACTTCGACGTGCGGCCCGCGCAGGACGACGACCCCGAGGGCATGCGCCAGGGCACCAACCTCTGGGGCGAGGTCTACGACGCGCTCCACATGGTCTCGACGGGCCTCGGCGACCGCTCGACGGGCTTCGTCTGGTTCTTCTCCTTCCTCGCCTGGTACTCCGCCGAGAAGGCGAAGGGGCAGCCCATGGTGCTGCTCCTCGACGAGCCCGGGCTCTCGCTCCACGGCCGCGCCCAGCGCGATCTGCTCCGCTACTTCGACCAGGAGATCGCGAGCTACCCGGACCACCAGCTCGTCTACACGACGCACTCGCCTTTCATGGTCGACGCCACGCGCCTCGACCGCGTGCGCATCGTCCAGGACGTCGTGCCCGGCGACGACGCCGAGCCGGACGACGACGCCCTCGAGGGGACCAAGGTGCTCACGAGCATCGGCCTCGCGGAAGAGGACACGCTCTTCCCGCTGAAGGGCGCGCTCGCCCTCGAGGTGCAGCAGAGCCTGCTCAGCGGGCCGGCGAGCCTCCTGGTCGAGCACACGGCGGACCTCGTCGTGCTCGAGGCGATCTCGAGCCAGCTCGCGCTCGCGGGCCGCACGGCGATGGACCCGAGCTGGCGCCTCGTGCCGGTCGGCGGCGCGACGCGCGTCGGGGCCTTCCTCGCCCTCGCGGAGGCCTCGGACGCGAACACGGCGATCCTCGCGGACCTGCGCCTCGCGGACCCGACGATGATCGAAGGCCTCGAGAGCCGGCACCTGCTCGCCCGGACGCGCGTGACCTCCTACGCGGACCTCCTCGAGGCCGCCGAGGCGGACGTCGAGGACGTGCTCGGCGCCGGGGCCTACGCGGCGATGATGAACGAGGCCTTCGGCACGGACGTGCGCGAGAGCGACCTGCTCGGTGAGGGGCGCCTGCTCCGCCGGGCCGAGGCCGCGCTCCCGAACGGCAAGACCTTCGACCGGCTCGCACCGGCGGCGGCGCTCGCCCGGGGCAGCGTGAAGGTGGACGCCGAGGTGCTCGACCGCTTCGAGGCGCTCTTCACGCGCCTGCACGCGCTCCTCGACTGAGGCGCCTCGACGGCGGCCGGCTCAGGTCGCGGGGAGGGCGCTGGCCACGGGGGCCGCGGCGGCGTCCGGGCGGCGCCGGGCGAGCTTCAGGATGCCCCAGGCATGAAGCGCCGCGCCGCCGACCACGGCGGCGTGGAAAATCTCGTGCGGCCCGATGACGCCCCGGGCCAGCCACGGCGCCTCGAGGAACTCGACCACGGCGCCCGCGGTGTAGACGACCCCGCCGAGGAGCACGGGCCGCGTCGCCTCGGTCCCGTGCAGGCGCCGAAGGCGCAGGAAACTGACCATTCCGAGCCAGCCGAGGCCGACGTAGAGCCAGAGCCCCGTGCCCATGTCGATGACGTCGAAGTAGACGGTCTTGAGCACCATGCCGGCGATGGCGCCGACCCACACCAGCGCGGTCATGCCCCAGCGCCAGGCGTCGTCGAAGCCGACGAAATGCACGGCGGTGATCGTCCCGGCGATCATCACCCAGATGGCCGCGTGATCGAGGAGCTGCATGACGCCGCGCGCCTCCGTGCCGCGGTCGAGCACGTGGTAGGTGCCGCTCATCGCGAAGAGGAAGATCGCGCCGACCACGAACACGGCCATGCCCGCGCGCTCGACGCCGTCCTTGCCGTTCTTCACGAAGCGCCAGCCGAACATCAGGGCCGCGAGGGCCGCGGCGAGATGCGTCCAGGAGGCGACGGGATCGCAGAACCCGGCGAAGGAGAAGATCGGAGGCGCGGGGGGCATCGTCGGATCTCAAACCTGACAGAGATCGGGACGGCGTGCGGCACCACCGCGTGAAGGCCCGGTCATCGTTTCGTCAGCGCTCAGAGGAAGATCGCCTTCAGCGCGAGGAAGAGCCCCACGGTGAGGAGCCCCGCGATGGGAACGGTGATCACCCAGGTCAGGAGGATCTTCCCCATCAACTTCCAGTCGACGCCCTTCCCCTCACGGAGGCCGGTGCCGACGATAGCGCCCGTGGCCGCATGCGTGGAGCTCACGGGGAGCCCGAGGAGCGACGCGCTCACCACCGTCGTCGCAGCGGAGAAGTCGACGCTGAAGCCCTTGAAGTTGTCGATCTTGGTGATCCTCACGCTGAGCGTCTTGATGACGCGATGGCCGAGGGCGGCGATGCCCGTCGCGATGCCCGCGCCGCCGAGAATCAGCACCCAGAGCGGCACGCCGATCTCCGCGACCAGCGCTTCGGTGGGAAGAGCGCCGTTCATGCTCACGACGAGGAAGATCGCGTAGACCGGGCTAATCGCGTTGGCGACGTCGTTCGCGCCATGCGCGAAGGCCACGTAGCTCGAGGTGCCCACCTGGAGCTTCCGAAAGACGCCCTCCGCGGCCTCCCGCGTGTCGTCCAGCTCGAGCGTCGCCGAGCGGAGCAGCCCCTGCACGACGAGCGTCGCGTAGGGCAAGAGCACCGCCATGAAGAGGAACATCTCCCACGCCGAGCTCGGCCGGTAGTCCTTCAGCGTCGACCCCTTCATCAGGATGAGCACGAAGACCGCGACGGTGATCGCGAGGATGAAGGGCAAGAAGAAGCGAAGCCGCTCCATGGGCTTCCCGTCGCCGAGGATGCGCTTCTCGATGAACGAGTAGAGGCCGAGGGACATGGCCCCGGCGAGGATCGGCGAGACGAACCAGGACGCGACGATCGCGAGGAGCACGTCGCGGTTCACGCTGCCAGTGCCGCCGGCGACGAGGCTGACGCCGATGAGCGAGCCGACGATGGAGTGGCTCGAGCTCACGGGCAGCGAAGCGAAGGTGCTCAGGAGCACGAAGGTGCCCGCCGCGAGGAGCACCGAGAACATGGCCAGCACGTAGGCAGTGGGGCTCCCGAACTCGACGGGGTTCACCACCCCGACGACGAGCTTGGCCGAGACGTTCCCGCCGATCAGCACGGCCCCGAGCAGGTTCATCATGCCGGCGATCAGCACCGCCTGCTGCATGCTGATCGCCTTCGCGCCGACGGCCGAGGCGAAGGAGTTCGCGACGTCGTTGGCGCCGTTGTTGAACGCCATGAAGAAGGCGCCGACGCCGGCGAGGACCAGGAGCAAGAAGCCGTATTCCATGGAGCGCTCTCCGGCGCGGAGGGTGCCCCAGGCCCGGCGAAGGCTCCGCGACGATTCGGCATCGCCAAGGCCCCGGACCGACCGCCCACGCCGCGCCTGGGCGCGAGCGCTGTTCACGCGACCATTGGTCACACAGGTAATTTCGAAGGTACCTACGCAATTGTGCCTATCGCACAAGGTAGGATGCGCGCGCCGTGACGGCCTCTCGCTCCGACGACGTGGTTCCTCCCGGAGAAGTGCTCGCCGGCTTCTTCGAGCACACCGCCGTGCACGCGCTCGTCTACGACCTCGAGCACCTGATGGTGCTCTGGGTGAACCAGGGGTTCATGCGCTTCCATGGCGTGACGCCGGACTTCGATCCCGCGGAGATCCGGGGCACCGTCCACCCCGAGGACGCGGGGCGCCTCGAGGCCCATCACGCCTACCTCGCGACCCAGCCCGCCGGCGGCTCCGCGGAGATCGAGATGCGCATCCGGAACGCCGAGGGCGCCTACCGCTGGTTGCGCACGCGCGAGACCGTCATGCGCGCCGGCGACGGAACGCGGCCGACCCTCGTGACCTCCATCTCCGTCGACATCACCGAGGAGCGCGAGGCCAAGGAGCGCCTCGAGGCGCGGGAGGGCATGTACCGGCTCCTCGCCGAAGGCTCGATGGACATGGTCTGCCGCCACGGGCCCGACGGTCGCTACGAGTACGTCTCTCCAGCGAGCAAGCGGCTCCTCGGCATTGCTCCCGACGCGCTCGTCGGGCTGGATCCCTACGCCTACTTCCACCCCGACGACATCGCGCGCATCCGCGACGAATCGCATCGCCTCGTCCTCGAAGAGGGCGAGGGCCCCCCCATCACCTACCGCTACCGCCACGCCGACGGCCACTACGTCTGGCTCGAGACGACGACCCGCGCCGTCCGCGGCGACCAGGGCCAGGTGACCGGCCTCATCTCCGTGAGCCGCGACGTGAGCGCCCGCGTCGAGGCCGAGCAGGAGGCGGCCCGCGAGCGCGCGCTCTTCGACGCCGTGTTCCAGGCGATCCCCGAGGCCACGCTCGTCGTCGACCCCGAGCGGAAGATCTACCGGGCAAACGCGGCGTCGGAGCCGCTCTGGGGCTACACGCCGGAGGAGCTCGACGGCCGTACGACGGAGCTCCTCTACGCCGAGGCTGACGGCTACGAGTCGGCAGGCGAGGCCTACTACCACCCGGGCTCGAAGTTCGCGGGCGAGCACTACAGCAAGCTCTACCGGCGGAAGAACGGCGAGGTCTTCGAGGGCCTGACGAGCGCCTCGGCGGTCGTGGACGCGAAGGGCGCGACGCTCGGCTTCGTCGGCATCATTCGGGACCTCACGCCGGAGCAGCGCCTGGTGAAGCGACTCCGGCGGGCCAACGCCGAGCTCCGGCGCTTCGCCTACGTCGCCTCCCACGACCTCCGCCAGCCGCTCCGCACGATCATGGGCTTCGCCGCGCTCCTCGAGGAGGACCACGCGGAGGCGCTCGGCACCGAAGGGGGAATGTACGTCCGGCGCATGACCTCCGCCGCGCGCCGCATGAGCGAGCTGATCAGCGCGCTCCTCGGCTATTCGCGCCTCGAGGTGGCGCAGGAGCCGACGGGCCCGATCGCGCTCCACGAGGTCATCGCCGAGAGCCTCGCGGACCTCTCCGGCGCCATCGCGGAAGCAGGCGCCATCGTGAGCGCCCCGCAGGGCGAGGGACCCCGGGTCATCGGCGACGCGGTGCAGCTCCGGCAGGTCTTCGGGCACCTGCTCTCGAACGCGCTGAAGTTCCGCGGGGACGCAGCGCCCCGGGTCGAGATCAGCGTGGAGGCGCCGAAGCACGGCCGCGTGACCGTGCGCGTCCGCGACGAGGGCATCGGCATCGACCCGAACGACACCGAGCGGGTCTTCGAGGTGTTTCGCCGCCTCCACGCCCGGAACGAATACGAAGGCCACGGCATGGGCCTCGCCATCGTGCGCCGCATCGTCGAGCGGCACGGCGGCACGGTGCATTGCGAGTCCGAACGCGGCGCCGGGGCGACCTTCGTCCTCTCGCTCCGGGCGGCGTGAGGCTCAGGCGGCGGCGCGCAGGCCGAGCATCTCCCGCGCCTCGGCGGGCGAGGCGATGTCCCGGCCGGCGTTGCGCGCGCAGGTCGCCAACGCCTCGATGAGCGGCCCGTTGCCCGTCGTGCGCTCGCCGCTCGGCAGGTAGAAGGTGTCCTCGACGCCGGTGCGGAGCATGCCGCCACGGTCCGCCGCGGCCTGGTGCACCTCCCAGATCTCCTGGCGGCCGATGAGCGTGCACTGCCAGGGCGCCTCCGGGTCCTTGTAGTCGAGGAGGAGGTCGAGGAGCCGCGCGTCCACGGGCATGCCCGAAGCGACGCCCATGACGAAGTTGTAGTTCGTCGTCGGCGTGAGCCCGGCGCCCTCGTAGAGCGCGATGGAGCGGGCGATGCCGACGTCGAAGCACTCGAACTCCGGCCGCGCGCCGACGGCCTGCATGGCGTCGAGCATCTTCCCGACCTTGCCCACGGGGTTGTCGAAGAGCATCGGCGGCCAGGCCCATTGCCCGTTCGAGCGGAGCTTCAGGTAGTTCAGGCTGCCGGCGTTGCAGGCCGCGATCTCCGGCGCGATGGCCTCGAGGCAGGCGATGGGCCCGGACACGTCCGGCCCGACGACGCCCGTGGTCTGGTTGATGATCGCCCCGGGGCAGGCCTCGCGGATGGCGTCGCTCTGGGCCTTCGCGACCTCCGGGTCCCAGGAGGGCATGTGCCCCATGTTCGGGCCCTGCTGGCGGAAGTGGATGTGGAAGATGGAGGCGCCCGCGTCGTAGGCCTCCTTCGCCGACGCGGCGACCTCCTCGGGCGTGACCGGGACCGGATGCTGCTTCGGGTTCGTGAGCACGCCGTTCACGGCGCAGGTCAGGATCGCCTTGTCCATGCGCGGCAGCCTAGCGGACCCCGCGCAGAAAATGAATGCTCATTCAGCGGGACGCTGCCCGCCCGGCCGGGCGCCGCGCTCAGGGCGCGATGACGACCTTCCCGAGCACCTTCCGGTCGTCCATGTCGCGGAGCGCCTGCGGCACCTCCTCGAGGGTGTAGCTCCGCGAGACGTGGGGCCGGAGCTTCCCCTCCGCGAAGAGCGCGAGGAGCGCCCGGAGGTTCGCCGCGTGGAGCGGCGGGTTCCGCATGGCCCACGCCCCCCAGGCCACGCCGACCACCTGGCACTCCTTCAGGAGCGGGAGGTTCAGCGCGATCTTCGGGATCTCCCCCGCCGCGAAGCCGATCACCAGGTGCCGCCCGTCGGGACGGAGCGCGCGGAGCGCGGGCTCCGCGTAGGCCCCGCCGACCGGGTCGTAGACCACGTCCACGCCGCCGAGCTTCTTCGCGGCCTTCTTCAGGTCCTCGGTCGCGTAGTTGATGCCGTGGGTCGCGCCATGCGCGCGGCAGAGCGCGAGCTTCTCGTCCGTGCTCGCCGCCGCCACGACCTCGGCCCCGAGCGCGGCGCCGATCTCCACGGCCGCGAGCCCCACGCCCCCCGCCGCGCCGAGCACGAGCAGGCGCTCGCCGGCGGCGAGGCGGCCCCGGTCGACGAGCCCGTGGTAGCTGGTCGCGTAGGTGAAGGCGAAGGCGCCGGCGACCTCGAGGCTCATGCCCTCGGGCACGCGGAGCGCCTGCACGGCGGGCACGCACACGTGCGTCGCGAAGCCCCCGTAGAAGCTCAGCGAGAGCACGCGATCGCCCTCGGCGAAGCCCGTGACGCCCTCGCCGAGCGCGTCGACGACGCCGGCGATCTCCCCGCCGGGCGGGAAGGGGAGCGGGGGACGCATCTGGTAGAGGCCGCGCGTCATCAGGAGGTCCGGGAAGTTCACCCCCGCGGCCGCCACGCGGATGCGGATCTGCCCCTTCTTGGGCTCCGGATCCGGACGCTCGAGCACCTCGATGGCGTCCGGGCCCTCGAGCTTCGTGATCATCGCTGCGCGCATGCCTTCTCCCTTTGGGTCGGAGACCGTAGCGGTTTCTGGGCGCGCGTGCCGAGCCGGACGTGCCGCGCGGACGCGCGCGGCCCCGCGCCCTCCGGAACCCTCAGTCGTCCGTGCCCGACCAGGGCCGGACCGCGAGCCGCAGCCCCTGGGTGTCCATGACCATCGGGCCGCTCCCCTTCAGCGGGAAGACGATCTCGCCCGCGAGCACGACCTCGTAGTCGGCGGGCTTCCAGCCCGGCCCGGAGGCACGCGGTCGGCACACGGTCTCGGGGAGCTCCAGCGACCACCACACCGCGTCGCCGCGCGTCACGAGCGCGATCGCGCGATGGTAGGCGTTGAGGCAGTAGTCGCCGGTGGCCGTGTAGAAGCCGTAGGGACGGCCGTTGCCCGGATCGCGGAGGGGCACGCCGCGAGACGGCAGCTCTCGCTCGAGGAAGCGCTCGGCGAAGGTGTAGAGGCTGAGGATCTGAGCCCGCGCCGGGTCGATGGGCTGCACGCGCCCGTCGCGGAGCACCATCGCCGCCTCCTCCTGAATGCAGCCCGAGGGGCAGTCCATCTCCTCGCCGTATTCGACCCTCGCGACGCGCACGCGGCGCTCCCCGAGGCCGTAGGTGCGCACCTCGCAGGAGGTCGTGTCGCGCGTGACGCCCCGGAGCCCGAGCGCGCGGATCCCCGCCACCACGTCCGCACCGCAGGCCCCCGGCGTCCCGTCGATGGGGCCGCGCTCGAAGGACTCGTCGGGAAGCCAGGTCCAGCGCTCGGTGGGCGGGTCGGCGGGAGCCTCGAGGGTCGGCGGCGGCGCGACGGGCGTGACGCGCGCGCAGGCTGCGAAAAGGAAGGCGATCCAGGCGGCCGATGGGAAGGGGCGAGGCATGGTCGAAGGCCGAGGGGAAGCGCAGGAGGCGCCGCCAGGAGCCGAGGGTGCCACGCTGCGTCACCTCCCGGTCGGACCCCGTTCCTACGCGCCGCGCGTCCGCACCCCTCCGCGATCGGCGCCCGCGGACGCGCACATCGGGCGCTCGATCGCCGAGGCTCCGCTCGCCACGGCCGCCGGCGCTCTTTTGGACCGCGATCCCTCGCTCGATCTCGCCGCACGAGACGCTCGATCCCCGTTCCGCCCCTCCGCATGGGCAGCTTTGGCCGTTGAACGGCGTTTGGCCGCCGGATGCGCCCGCGGGCGCCGCGGGAACGCCGTGGGGACGGCTCCGGCGCCGGATTCGAGCGCCCGAACGCGGTTCGAAGGCGCCGGGGCCCCGAGGCCATCGGCCGGGCGGAAGCGCCCCTTTCGGCGCCGCCCGTACGCTTGACGCATCCGGGCCTCGCTGCATACGGGCCCCGTGAACGCGCCGCATGGGCCAGCCGCGACGGCCGGCGGACTGGGCAAGATGGGAGGCGCCGAGCTCGTCGCCCTCGTCGCGGCGCTGATGGCGCTGAACGCGCTCGCCATCGACATCATGCTCCCGGCGCTGCCGAGCATCGGCGCGACCTACGCGCTGGTCGATGCGAACGAGCTCCAGCGCGTGGTCCTCGCCTACGTGCTCGGGCTCGGCGTGGCGCAGCTCGTGGCCGGGCCCCTCGGCGATCGCTTCGGGCGCCGGCCCGTGCTCCTCGTCTGCCTCCTCGGCTACGCGGCGACGGGCGCGCTCTGCCTCGTAGCGCCCTCCTTCGGCTGGCTCCTGGCCGCCCGCGCGGCGCAGGGGGCCTTCGCCGCGGGACCGCGCACGCTCGCCATCTCCCTGGTCCGCGACCTCTACGTCGGCCCGGCCATGGCCCGCACCATGTCCCTCGTGATGATGGTCTTCATGATCGTCCCGATCCTCGCGCCGGGGATCGGCCAGGCCATCCTGAAGGTCGCGCCCTGGACCTGGACCTTCGGCGTGCTCGTCGTCTTCGGCCTCGGCGTCTTCGCCTGGCTCGCGCTCCGGCTGCCCGAGACCCTCGACCCGGCCCACCGCCGGCCCTTTTCACCGGCGGCCATCGCCATGGCCTACGGCCGTGTCCTCCGCACCCGCGACGCGGCCGGCTACACCCTCGCCAACGGCCTCGTCTTCGGCGTGCTCTTCGCCTACCTATCCAGCTCCGAGCAGCTCTTCGGCGAGACCTACGACGCCCGCCAGCACTTCGGGCTCCTCTTCGCCGCCATCGCCGTGTTCATGAGCGTGAGCTCCTTCCTGAACGCGCGCCTCGTCGAGCGCGTCGGCGTGCGCGGCGTCTCCCATCGAGCCCTCGTCGGGCTCCTCGCGGTGGCGCTGCTCCAGTCCGTGCTCGAGGCCCAGGGCCTCCTCGGCCTCGGCGCCTTCGTCCTGACCATGGGCCTCGTGATGGCGTGCTTCGGGCTCATCGGACCGAACTTCACGAGCCTCGCCATGCAGCCCGTGGGCGACCTCGCCGGGACCGCCTCGGCGGTGCTCGGCTTCTCGTCGACGACGGTCTCGGCGCTCCTCGGTGGCCTCGTCGCTCAGCGCTTCGACGGCAGCGCCGGACCCATCGTGCACGGCTACGCCGCCCTGGCCCTCGCCACGCTGGTCGTCGTTCTGGTCCTCGAGCGGGGCCGGCTGGCCCGACCCGACCCACCTTCCTGAATCATTTCGGCCGCTTGGCAGCTCCTTCGGAATTCTTCGGAAGTCTTCAGAAACCCTTCGGAATCGGCCCGTCCTACCCCGCGAACCCGGCAAGGGGCCGGGCTCGAAAGGGAAGACCACCGATGAAGAAGCTCCTCCTCGCGGCCTTCGCGGCCACTCTGATGGCCGTTTCGGGCCCGGTTTCGGCGAGCGCCAACGCGGGCGCCGAAGTGACCCGAGACGTCCGTACCGCCGGCAACGGCGACCGCATCGAACGCACGCGGGCCTCCGCCGCCTACGCGGACGGCACCTGGCTGCGTGAAGTGCGGGAGACGCGCTTTCGGGCGAGCGGCGCCGAGACCGCCGAGACGACCAACCGTCGCCTCGTCAACGGCACGACCTACCGCGAAACGCTGACCACGGACGCCGAGGGCGCCTTCGTGCACCACGTGTCCATCTCGACCTCGCCGGACGGCCGCGTCGTCCGCGCCGACACCTACCGCCGCGCCAGCTCCGAGGGCCTCGACTTCATCACCCGCAGGACGGTCACGGAGCCCGGCTCGCCGGAGGTCATCCGGAACCGCACGCGCCGCGACCCGCCGGTCCGCCGCTACGAGCTGACCCTCCTCCGCCCCGAGCGCGCCCGGCCCGTCGCCCGGCCCGCCCCGGCGCCCGCGCCCACCCGCGCCGTCGCCGTGACCCGTCCGAGCGCCGTCCCGGTCACGACGCGGGCCACCACGCGCACCACCACCCGCCGCGCGGTCCCCACCACCACGCGCACCACCACCCGCCGCGCGGTCCCCACCACCACGCGCACCACCACGCGCACGACGACCCGCGCCGTCCCGGCTGGGAGCTACGGCGGCCCCCGCGCCGCCGCCACGACCCGCCGCGGCTCCGTGGTCGTGCACCGGGCCCCTCCGGTCGCGCACCACACCACGGCCCCGGCGCGGGCCGGACATGTCTGGATCGAGGGTCACTACGTGTGGACGGGCGCCGGTTACGTCTGGAACCCCGGCCGCTACGAGACCGCCCGCGCCGGCCACGTCTGGGTCGCCGCCTCGTGGGAGCCTTGTGACGGTGGCTGGGCGTTCACCCCGGGCCACTGGAAGGCCACGACCTACTAGGCCATCGTCCGGGCCCATGGCGCGGACCGGTGACGACGAGCAGCGACCGCCCCGGCGGCGGTGGGCCCGAGCCCGCCGCAGCGTCGGGGCGGTCGCGATCGTGCTCGTGGCGCTGATCGGCCTGCTCTTCCTGGGCGCCGGACACCTGGAGCTCTGGCCCTTCCGCGGCATGGTCACGGACCTCGTGCGCGACGAGGCGGGCCTCGACGTGAGCTTCGAGAGCCTCGGCCTCTCGGTCTTCAGCGGGCACCTCGAGGGGCGGGACGTGCGCGTCCACAACCCGGCTCGCTTCGCCGAGGGCGCCCCCGATTTCGTCCGCGTGGCGCGCCTCGACGCCGAGCTCGACATCGCGGCGCTCCTGGGCGGGAACGTTCTCTTGAGCGGCGTGCGTCTCTCGGACGTGGAGGTGACGCTCGCCGCGGACGAGGAGGGGGACGCGCTCGACGCGCTCTTCCCGACCGATCCCGACGCGCCGGTAGAGCCCGTGGCGCCGCTCTCGGCGACGCTCACGGACCTCGACGCGCTCGGCGTGGACGTCGCGGACCTCGCGCTCGAGGAGGGCACGGTCCGGCTCCTGACCCTCGAGGACGGCGCCGTCGTGAACCGCGTCGAGCTCCGCGGCCTCGCGCTGGCGGGGCATTTCGACGCGCTCGGCGTCGCCGAGGCCGCCCTCGAGAGCACGGCGCCGCTCACGCTGGCGATGGAGAGCGAAGGGGAAGCGCCGCTCACGCTTCGCTTCGATCCGCGCCTCGACGCGACGCTCGCCGAGCACGCGCACCGCGTCGCCGTGAACGCGGAGGCCGGCGCGGACGCGGCGGCGGGGCTGCCCCCGGGCGTGAGCCACCCCGAAGGCCCGGTGCTGAGCGGCGTCGTGGAGGCCGCCTTCGACCCAGAGGCCGGCGAGACGCGGCTGCGCGTCCAAGGGCTCCGCGCCCTCGGCGAGGTGCTCGCGCTGGACCTCTCGGGCCGCGTGCGCGACGAGGCGCCGGAGACCCTCGAGGACGCCGAGGCCCACGCGACGCTCGCGGTCGCGGACGCGGCCACGCTCCCCTTCCCCCTCGCCGACCTGGACGCGCGCGCCCTCGACGCGGAGCTCACGCTGAGCGAGGCCACCGTGGGCGCCGAGGGTTTCGCCGCCGACGCCACGCTGCGCCTGAAGGCCGCGGAGCTCGCGCTCGGCGCCGAGCTCCTCGGCGGACCCGAAGGCCTCGCGCTCGAGAACGCCGATCTCCGCGCGACGAGCGCGCTCGCCGGGACCGCCGACGGCGAGGCCTTCCGCACCGTCGACCTCGACGCGAACGCCACCTTCGACGCGCTCCGCTTCGCCGCCGCGGAGCCCACGCCGGAGGCCCTGCGCGTCGAGGTGGAGGGCGGGGAGCTCGCCTACCGCGCCGCGCGCCTCCGCCTGATGCCCGCGCCGGCCCCCGCCGCGGACGATGCCGGCGACGCGCCCGAAGAGACCCTCCGCGTGGCGCTCCGGCGCCTCGACCTCGACGACGGCGCGGGCACGCGCCTCGCCGCCGACGAGGCGACGCTCACCCATGGCGGGAGCCCCATCGTGCAGGCCCTCATCGACGGAAGCCCCCTCGACGGCGAGCTCGCGCTCCCCGTGCGTCACCTCGAGGTAGCGATGGCGCCCCGGGACCTGGTCGTGCTCGACGACGCGCGCCTGGCGCTCGCCATGGACGGCCTCGCGCTCGAGGGCGCCGGGCTCTTCGGCCTCGGCGGCGCGGCGGACGTGAAGCTCACGGCCGGCACGCTTGGTGGACGGCTCGGCGGGGAGCGCCTCGGCGGACGGGCGCTGGCGCCGGACCTCGCGATGGATTTCGACGCGGGCACGATCCGCGGGGAGATCCCGGCCGGGCGCGTCGCCCTCGGGGACACGGCGCTCGAGGGGAGCCGGCTCCGCGTCGACCTCGGCGACCCGCTCGCGCTCGACCCCATGGCGCCGGGCAGCGCGCGCGCCGAGGTGAGCGGCTCGCTCGCCCGCCTCCAGCTCGGGGACGACGGGCTCGCGCTCCCCCGGGTGCGCGTCGCGCTGCGAAAGAGCGGCCGCGGGCGCCTGGCCATCGACGCGGCGCTCGCCATCGCGGACGCGCGGGCGGCGGGGCAGGAGCTCTCCGGCGAGCGCGAGGCGCGGCTCCGCGGCGACGTGAACCTCGCCGCCCTCGGCGCGGATCTGGAGCTCGCGCTGAGCGGCGCGCAGGGGCCGGACGTGGAGCTCGACGTGAAGGTCGCGAGCGAGGGGCGGGTCCTGAAGCACCGCATCGCGGGGCAGGGGACGCGCATGGGCTGGCTCTTCGCCGGGCCCCTGGCGGGTCTCATGCCCGAGGGCACGACGGCCTCCCTCGAGGGCTTCACCGTGGAGAGCGAGGGGGAGCTCGCGGGCGTGCTCGCGAGCCGCGCCGTGCCACCGCGCATCGCCGCCTCCCCCCTCGACACCGCGGAGGGCGACGCGCGTCTCGTGCTCGGGCTGACCGGCCTCGCCGCGGAGCAGGACGGGCTCGCCGTGGCGAGCGAGGCGCTTCGCCTCGAGGCGAGCGCGACGGCCGAAGGCGGCCCGATCCACGCCGAGCTCCAGCTTCGGAGCGCGCAGCTCGAGGTGAGCGACGGCGCGAGCCGCATCGCCGTGCGCGACCTCGCCGAGCGCGTCGTCGCCCGTGGGACCGGCGCGAGCCTCGACGACGCGCGCGCCTCCACCACGCTCCGCGTCGCCGAGGTCGTCCAGGACCTCGTGCCGGG